>CBDVEE010000047.1:0-4892 GCA_965372925.1 uncultured archaeon | reverse complement strand
ATCAGGGGGATTCTGGGGCGTTGTGGATAAAGGAACTTTTTGGCAAAGTGGCGGTGGAGGGCAATGAGATTCTTGATGGCGACGAGAAAAATGTTGAAATTATAAAGAAGTTTAATCCGGGCTATTATAAATTTAATTATTCTGTTTTTGTTTTGAAGGATGGGGAACAAATTAAAGGGGAGATTAAAATGGAGGTTTTGGTAAATCATGAATTCTAAAGGTCAGTTAAAGGATTTGATTGTGATGTTTGTTGCGACGATTGTAATAGTTATAATTTTAGTTGTTTTTGTTTTAGGAGCGGGGATTATAAAAAAGATTAATGATGTTGGTGGAGGAGTCAGAATTTATAATGAGGAGAGTGTGGAGATAGATAATATTTTTAATTATATGGATAGGTATGTTTCTTTGTTGAATGTTAAATTTTTCTTAGAGAAGGGTTCGACTTTGGATGAATCTTTTGAGGGGGCTGGTTATGAAAAGTAAAAGGGCACAAGTATTTTCCCTGATGCTTGTTTTCATAACTTTGTTTATGTGTTTTAGTTCTGTTTATGTTTATACGATTCAGCAGGAAAATGCCGAGAGTTCTTTGGTTTCTCCGTTGGTAGTTTTGGAGGTTCGAGATAATTTGGAAGTTTTTGAGATGAGAGAAAAGGAGTTGATTGAAAAATCCTTAGAGGAGACAAATGAGAAGTTTGGGAGTGACGATTTTCTTGATAAATTTAGAGATAATTTTCTTGAGGGGCTTGATGGTGAGATGGAAACTTTTATCCTCGGCAATTTGACATTGGATGGGAAAGTGTTGGATAGTTCTGAGTTCGATGAGAATTCTTTTTTTAGGAATGTTTTGTATTCTGATGTTGAAAGTCAAGATGGGAAATTGGTTTTTAGTAGGAATAAAATTGGAAAGAGCATTTCTTTGAGTGCTAGTGATAAAATAGAAATTAATTTTCCTGTGAATTTTTTGTTTGAGTTTGAGCGAGAATATTTGATAATTGAAAAAAATGAAAAGTTTGAGGTGAGTGTTGTATAATGGATTACGGAGGAAATGACAGAAGAAAAACAAAAAAGGATTTAAAGAGGAAGCGGTTGGCTCGGGGATATAAGAAGGGTGGGCAGTTTAGGACTCATAATGTTTCTGAAGCAAAAGAAGATGAAGGGAAAAAGAAAAGTAAAAAGAAATTGAGGAAGTATTGAAATGTTTGGCATCCTCATGGATTCATTTAAATTATTGATTGGGGCAGACCCTACCCTCACAAATTTATTCTCAATATTGGTTGGGGCAGACTCATTTTTATTTTGGCTGTTTTTTATTGGAATTATTATTGCCAGCTTGCAGGATTTGAAAAGGCGCGAAGTTGATAATTGGCTGAATTTATTTTTACTGATTACGAGTTTTATCTTTATTTTTTATAAGGCGATTTTCGAAAGAGACGCGACAATTATTTTTCAAGCAGGATTTGCTTTGGTAATTATGTTTATATTTATGAATGTGTTTTATTATAGTCGTGTTTTTGCTGGAGGTGATGCCAAATTGTTGGTTGCTATGACGGTGTTTTTTGTCGGTGCTGATTTTAATATGACGCTGATTAATATTGGGATTTTTTTATTATTTTTGATGTTTTCTGGTTCGATTTATGGGTTGATTTATTCTTTTGTTTTGTATGGTAAAAATTTTAAAAAAGTAAATAAAGAAATGGGTCGCACGGCGAAGGGATTTAATATTTGGTATTTGGGACACAGACGAGGTATTTGGTATTTGGGATTTGGGATTTGTGGGGCAATGGCGTTGGTTGTTTTTTTTGGCTGGCTGGCTTTTTTGTTCTTGTCGGTTTTTCTGTTTTTGTTGCCGGTGCTTTATATTTTTGCGAAGGCGCTTGAAAATATTTCTATGGTAAGGAATATTTCTGGAAAAGAATTGAGAGAGGGGGATGGGTTGGTTGACGATGTTAAAGTTAAGGGTAAAATAATTAAGGCGGATTGGGATGGTCTGTCGTCGGAGAATATCGAATTGTTGAAGAATAAAAAGAAGGTTAAAATTAAGGAAGGGTTGCCGTTTGTGCCGGCATTTTTGATTGCGTTTTTGCTGTATGTGCTACTTAAGAACTGGGGATTAGGTATTTAGTTTTAGGATGGTTTAGAATTAAGGAATTCTCATGGGCAGAATTGGAATGTCTATTTCTTCAGGTTCGGATTTTTTCTCTATTTTAATTTTTTCTCGTTTTAGAATTTCTTCTTGTAGGGTTTTAAGTTCTTCTTCCGTGGCTTGTCTTCTTTCGGTTTCCGTTCCATAAATTGGGATGATTTCTATTAGAGCGTGGTTCATTATTTCTATTTCTTTAATTTGAATTTCATTGGGATTGAATTTATTTTGGAGCTTTTTAGAAATTTCTTGTGCAAAGGTTTTTGTTGATTCCGAGATTTCATCTAGATGTTCTTTTGGGATGATTAGAGTGTGAGCTTTGCTTAATGGGTTGAGTTCGAGAATTGCGATATTTTTTTTGTCTTCGGCAATTTTGTAAGAGGGCGTTTTGTTTGCGACGATTGAGCAGAAAATACACTGTCCGCCGAGGTGGGTTAGTTTGTTTTGTTCGATAAAAGTTTCGATCTGTTCGGTTGTCATAGAATTGATTTGTTCTTTAATTTGATTCCTTTTGTCTTCGGGAAAATTGTCTAATTGAGTTAAAAGGTGTCCTTTTATTTTTGTAGCTTCCTCTTTTGTAATTGACATATTTGAGATAGGTTTTTTTGGATTATAAATCTATCTTATCCGATTACTCTTCGGTAATCGATTAGTTCGACGGATGACACGCCTTCGATTTCGCTTAATGCTTTTTCTACTGTGTCGGACTCTTCGTCTTCGGAAAGTGCGATTGTTATAATTAATGCTTTAAGTCCGAATGCGATTGGCTCTTCTTTTACTTCTTCGAAGACACCAGATTTAAAAGTTTCCACTTTTTTCTGTATTTCTGTCTTAAGTTTCTCTAAATCTGTTTCTAAATTCTCGGGCATTATTTTGAATTGTATTCCTGCTGTAGCCATTTTATTAGGGACCCACATGTCCGCATTTTGGACATTTATATTCTATGGATAAATTTCTACATCTGTCACATCTAAGAATCTCTTTGCCACATTTTAGACATGGGAATTTTACACCCTTTGATGTTTCTTTGTTGCATCCTGAACATTTCATAATTAGTGGTCTTAATTTTAGTTTATAAGTTTTGCGTTACAACTTTTATAAATAATCTATACTAGTTTACCCAGTAGGCACTTCTGGTGAGCCGTAAATACTACTATGCGGTCTATCTCAATAATACTTAAATAGTGTTGGAGTTTTTTCTGTCTATGCAGAATTACGATTTACTTGTGGAGAGAATTGCGAAGGCGGCTAAGCTTAAAAAGGAGGATGTTGAGCGGCGTGTTGAGGCAAAGAAGGCGAAGTTGTCGGGGCTGATTTCTAAAGAGGGGGCGGCGCAGATTATTGCGGCTGAACTTGGAATTAATTTTGAGGAACAGAATTTAAAGGTTAGTGAGTTAATGGAAGGGATGAGGAAAGCGAATATTATCGGGGAAATTATTAACTTATTTCCAGTTCGGGAGTATTCGAAGAATGGACGTGAGGGGAAGGTTGTGAATTTTGTTTTAGCAGACGAGACAGGAAGCACTCGTGTTGTGCTTTGGGATGCTAATCATATTGGGTTAATTGAGAGTGGGGCGATTAAGCAGGGTGATGTTATTGAAATTAAGAGTGGTGCGATGAGAGATGGTGAGATTCATTTGTCTGGCTTTGGCGAGTTGAAGAAAAGTAATGTTGTGATGAAAGATGTCAAAACAGAAGCGATGGTTAGTGAGAAAAGTTTGAATGAAGCTCAGCAGGGGCAGAATATTAGAGTTAGGGGAGTTGTTGTTCAGGTTTTTCAGCCGAGATTTTATTTGGTTTGTCCGGAGTGTAATAAAAAGGTTGCTCAGGATGGCGAGAGTTATAAGTGTGCTGAGCATGGGGTTGTGGTTCCGAAAAAGAAGGCGATTTTAAATTTTGTTTTGGATGATGGGACAGAGAGTATGAGGGTTGTCATGTTTAGTGACCAGATTAATGCTTTGATTCCGGAGGGAGATTTACAGGATGAAAAGAAAGCGACGGCGTTTAGGGATGATTTTATTGGGACGGAAATTTATTTGTCTGGGATTGTAAAGAGGAATCAGTTATTTAATAATTTGGAAATTGTGGCGGCTACAGCTGAAAAAGTTGATGTAGAGAAATTGATTCAAATTCTTAGTAATTGATGCTTCGTTGGACGATACCCTCACAGATTATTTTTTAATTAGGTTGGGGCACACTGACCCTCGCGTAGGGGACTTACCCTCACTGATATAATTATTTATTTGGGTTGGGGCATGCTAACGCCACGGAACCGTCCGTCTTGCCTGAATCTGCTAATAATTTGAATTTAAAGAGAGTGAAAATAAGTTTTATCATTTGATTAGAAAGATTAATTAGGAAGCGTTGTTTTTGTGTTTGATGTTATTTAGAACTCACATTGTTTTTTCGTTGGCGGTTTATTTTTTACTGAGTTATTTTTTAGTTATGCCGTTTTGGGTTTTGGGTTTTGTTTTGTTTGCGACGGCGTTCGTTGATATTGATATTAAGAATAGCAGGTTTGGGAATCGTTGGTATTTTCGTCCGTTGCAGTGGATGACTCGGCACAGAGGAGTTTTGCATAGTTTGGTTGCTTGTGTATTTTTGAGTTTGGTCGTTGGGAGTTTTAGTTTATGGGCTGGGTTCGGATTTTTTGTGGGATATATTTCGCATTTGTTTTTGGATTGTTGGACTGTTTCGGGTATTAAATTATTCTGGCCATTTAAATTTAAGATAAAGGGGTTTGTGAAAAGCG
>CBDVEE010000046.1:0-4959 GCA_965372925.1 uncultured archaeon | reverse complement strand
AATTTCCTGGAGTGGCAAAACATTACGATAACGCATTTAATAAGCTCAAAGCCGATGTTGACTATAGAGATCGGTAGACTGTATTTTTCTTACTCATACCCACTCATTCCACCCAACTTCCCAGAATTTCCAATAGTTTTCCGGGCCGCAATTACGTCGTCAATCCGGAGAATCATAATTGCAACTTCCGTTGCTGAAGCAATCGCCTGCGTTTTAATTCTTAACGGCTCGATAATTCCGTTTGCTAAATTATCTTCAATCTTTCCGCTAAATAAATTCAAGCCAGCATTTTTCATCCCCGCATCATGACTTGCCCGAAGCTCGGTTAAAACGTCAATCGGATCCATTCCTGCATTCTCCGTCAGTGTCGTCGGAACAAATTCTAAAGCCAAAGCAAATTCTTCAATCGCTAATCTCTCACGCCCTTTTAACCCAGAAGCAAACTCTTTCAATTGTTTTGATAGTTCAACCTCAATCGCACCACCCCCAGCGACAACTTTGGAATCTTTCAATGTCTCTGCAACATCGCCCAAAGCATCCAAAATTGCTCGCTCAACTTCGTCAATAACATGCTCGGTTCCGCCTCGAATTAAAATTGTCAATGCCTTCGGATTTCGACAACCCATCACGTAAGTCATTCCCTCCTCACCGTCCTTTCGTTCTTCGACATATTCAGCATAACCTAAATCCTCATCACTAATTTCGCTTAATTTTGAAACAATCCGTCCACCAGTCGCTTTTGCTAAATTTTGCATATCCGATTTTGCAACACGGCGCACCGCATAAATCCCAGTCTTCGCCAAATAATATTGGACCAACTCATCAATTCCCTTTTGCACAAAAATAACATTCGCACCAGATTCTTTAATTTTATCAACTTTCTCCCTTAAGATAGAATCTTCTTGATTTAAAAAACTCTGCAACTGGTCGGGTGTTGAAACCGCAATCTTTGCCTCGGTCTCGGGTCCACGAATTTCCAACGCCTCTTCAATCAAAGCAATTTTCGCTTCATCAACACGAGATGGCATTTCCAAATTAATTCTTTCCTTGTTTAAAACAATTCCTCTAATTAATTCCGAATCTTCAATTGCTCGTCCCCTCTGTTTTTCTATTTTAATATCCTCTAAGTTTACGTGTTTATTTTCCGCAACAATATCAATAGCTTCGACAATTATTTCCCCAAATTTTTCCTTTAGAAATTCTGCACCCTTTCCTGTCATTGCGGTCTGTGCAACTTTTATCAGTTCTTCTTTAGAACTAATTTCAACAGCCAATTCTTTCAAAATTTCCTGCGCCTTTTTCTCAGCCCATCGATAGCCTCGCGTAATAATTGTTGGATGAATTTTCATATCTAATAATTTTTCCCCATTTTCTAATAATTTTCCAGCCAGCATAACTGCTGTTGTTGTCCCGTCACCAACTTCTTTCTCCTGTGTTTTTGCAATCTCGACAATCATCTTTGCTGCGGGATGTTCAATTTCCATCTCCTCTAAAATCGTCACGCCGTCATTTGTCACAACAATATTTCCAATCCTGTCAACCAGCATTTTATCCATCCCCTTCGGTCCCAGCGTCGTCTTCACCGTTTCAGCTATGACACGTGCTGCCAAAATATTATTTCGCTGGGCATCTCTCCCAATAATTCGATTTCCTTCTTCTGACACGACATTTTCAACCATGACAAAAAAACTCCAGAATTCTTTATAAGGATTATTGTGATTAAGTCGTGTCCCATAAATATTTAAATAAGTTTGTCTTAATACAAATATGAAGATAGGCATGAAAATAGGCGATTTAATGACGAGGGATTTTACTTATGTTAGTCCTAATATGAACCTTAAGGAATGCGCAAAGACGATGATAAAAAAACGGGTCGGAAGTTTAATCGTTAAAAAAGGGGATAGCCTCAAGGGGATTTTAACTGAAAAAGATATTGTTTGGGCGGTTTCTAAAAAATCAAAGAAGGACTTAGCAGATATTCAGGCGGAAGATTTAATGAAGCGAAAAATTGTTACAATAAGACCGAGTGCTGATATAATTGAAGCTATAAATAAATTCAAAAAGGAAACAATTCGACGTTTACCTGTTATCGAAAACTGAAAACTTATCGGGATAATAACTGCAAATGATATCTTGAGAATTGACCCTGGACTTTTTCAAATGATATTTGAAACAATCAAAATAAGAGAAGAAACTGAAAAGCTTAAACGAAATGATATTAGTACTTTGCATGAGCAAGGTACCTGTGAGGAGTGCGGTGAATTCGGTGTTCTTTATCACGATGAATCTCAATGGCTCTGTGAATCCTGTTATGCCAAACGATAACGTTTATATATTATGTTTCTTTTAAATTTTCAAGATGGTACAGAGAAAAGAAGTCTACAAAGAAAAACTTAAGCAAACTGGATATTGGACATATAAAGAAATCTACGATATGGCGTTTGGTTGGATGAGAGATAAAAGTTATCTTCTTAAAGAAGATCTCTATAATGAGAAACTTTTAGCTAGCGGCAAGGAGGTAATTATAAGGTGGACTGCTATGAGAAAAGTTACAGATTATTTTATGTTTGAGATAAAATTAGACTGGCACATTTTGTTTATGAAAGATGCAGAGATTGAAGTTGATGGTAAAAAAGTTAAAACAAATAAGGGTGAAGTCGAAATTGTTTTTAGGGGGAATATTGTTAAAGATTATGAAAAGAGATGGGAAGACAAACCTATATGGAAGTTTTTGCGGGGAGTGTATGAAAAGCATATTATTCGAGAGACAATCGACCAATTCGAAGATGACCTTGAAGACGAAGTGAAGGAGTTAGTAAGCGATATTAAGGCACTTCTCCGAATTCCGGGGCGTTTTTGATTAAATACTCACTAAAGCACAACAATGCTTATAAAATAATTTTAACATCATATTATATGAAAAAAATATCATTGTTTTTGATAACGGGATTAATGTGTCTCAGTCTGGTTTCAGCTCTGGAAATGTCGGCGGAATATAGCACTGATGTCATCGTTCGTGACGTCGAAAACTCGATTGAATTAACGCTAGAAATTATTAATGCATCACCAGGGACATATAATCTTTACACTCTTGCCGATATTTCAATTTATCCGCTCGAAACATTTGTAATAACAGAAAGTTCGGTTAAAAAAGAATTTACAATAACAACAAAAGACAATCTCGATGTGGAAGGTCGTTATGCGTTTACTTACACTTTGAA
Source organism: uncultured archaeon (assembly GCA_965372925.1). Lineage (GTDB taxonomy): Archaea > Nanobdellota > Nanobdellia > Pacearchaeales > GW2011-AR1 > JAGVXH01. Next base: position 1,738 of record CBDVEE010000046.1, on the reverse strand, counting down.
TCATCGGGGTGTTGAAAAAATAAACGAGAAATTTTTAATTAATTTAATGAATCTTGAAGATGTCCTTGAAATAAGTTCGGATTCAATTGACCCAGCATCGGGTGAAGTTTCATTCTATGTTCAAAATAAGGAATCTGTCAGTTTAAAAAATTTGTCTGCGAAGTTTTCATCAATTTTGTTTGAAACTGAAAAAATATTCGACTTAGGACCAAACGAGAAACTTGAAATTTTTGTTGACGTCGATAAAGGGAAACTCGAAAAAACAAAAGCGGGTGTTTATATAATTGAATCGGTTTTTCAGACCGAAAAGGGAGCGAAAAAAATCGAGGGCAATTTGTATCTTGGAGAAAAGAAAGGGATAACTTCGACTGAAGACAAATCGGGTATTTTGATTCAGACTGAAACTATAACGAAAGTTAATGTTGGCAATGTTTTGGAAAGTGTTCATGTGAAGTTGGAGCGGAATATTTTCTCGAGACTTTTTACGAGTTTTAATATTGAGCCAATAATCATCGAGCGAGAAGGTTTGACGATTGAATACACATGGGTAAAAGAAAGATTGAATCCAACGGAAGCGTACATTGTGAAAGCAAAAACAAATTATGTCTTGCCATTTTTGGTGATTGTTTTGGCTGTTTTGGCTTTATTGGGATTTAAGCGATTTTCCGAAACAAAACTTGAAGTAAAAAAATCTGTGTCGCATGTAAAGACAAAAAACGACGAATTTGCACTTAGGGTGACTCTGTCGCTGAAAGCAAAAAAGAGCATTGAGAATGTGACTTTGATAGATAAAGTTCCGGCAATTGTAAAGATTTATAAAAAATTTGGGATGGTTAAGCCAGATAAAATTGATGCGGAGAGTCGACGAATCCATTGGCATGTTGGCGATTTGAATGCTGGAGAAGAGCGAATTTTTACTTATATAGTTTATTCGAAGGTTGGTGTTGTTGGAAAGTTTTCACTTCCAGAAGCATTGGCGGTTTTCGAAAAAGACGAAAAAATTCACGAAGTTGATTCTAATAAGGTTTTTTTTATGAGTGACCAAATTCGGGGAAAATCTTAAATCTCCAAGGCAACTAATTTTTATACCCTTATTTTCTTTTATCTTTATGAAAACAATAAATAAGATTCAGGCAAAATTCAAATATCAAGTTGAGGATTTTGTCGTTGAAGAAATTGGAGAAAAATGGAACGCTAAAATTTCGGAAAGATTTATTCCAGACTCAAAACCAAACCTTGATAATTTAGATTTATCAGCTCCAAAAGAATTTTTATGGTGCGAAATAGAAAAACAAAACATAGACCATTTTTCAGCAATCAAAGAAATAGCAGGATTACTCGGAAGGGAAGTTAATGCAATAGGTTATGCCGGAACAAAAGATAAGCAGGCATGGACATCCCAAAGAATTTCAATTTTTAATCCAGATATTAAGAAACTAAAATCTTTCAACCATCCTAAAATTATTTTAAAAAATTTCAAATGGAATAAACGAAAAATCAAAATGGGTTATCTTGAGGCAAACCACTTCAAAATTATTTTGAGAGATATAAACAAAAAAGATGCGATGAAAATTGGCAAGCACATCAGAAATTTTAGGTGGTTTCCCAATTATTTTGGACCGCAAAGATTTGGAACAAAAGGGAATAATGTTAAAATCGGAAAACTGATTCTTAAAAGAAAACTTAAAGAGGCAATTCGGGAAATTTCCGAAGACAGCCAGCGTCAGGAAGAATATAT
>CBDVEE010000045.1:0-5045 GCA_965372925.1 uncultured archaeon | reverse complement strand
TCCTGAACAAATTGTATAACTCTCATTAATCCGCCCAACACTCCAGATAACTCAATTCGATGCACCCATCCCAATTCACCAACTCTCAACGGCAAATCCTTATACGACTTTGGCGAAGTTTTGTAAACGAGCATTCCACCCGGACAATTCATCGGCTTAATTGCAAATTCTCTGTTCTCGAAATTTGTTGTAAACATATTTTTTTTAAATTTCGACCAATGCCCAGAAATTTCCCAAAGTTTTTTATCCAGAATTTGAGGTGTCGATATTTCAGAATATCCATTTGCCCGATGAATACCTCTCCAATATTCAATTAACTTGTTTTTAATATAAAGACCCTTTGCGTGCCAAAAAACCATTCCTGGTGCTGAACTATTAAAACTCCACAAATCCATTTTTCTTCCAATAATTCTATGGTCATTTTCCTTAATTTTCGTTGTGTCTAATTTTGATTTTTGAAGCTGATGTAATAATCTGCTCCTCTCCTCATCGCTCAATTCTTCCTCTTCCTCGTCTCCCTTAACCACAAATTCCCTCGAGAGTTCAGACAGAGGATGACCTTTTACTTTTAGCTCAAAAGTTTTGTAATAACCAAACGGAGCTTGGATAACATTAAAATTCTTAAGTTGCTCTGCCGTTTTGTTCAGAATTTTAACCGCCGTTTCTGGTTTCCCTAGGTTTGAAGATAAATGCGCGTAAGGATATAAAACTATATTCTTTGTCTTAACATCTTCGGCGATTTTTTTGATTGATTCGACCAGCTCCTTAATTGTTCCCTCGGAGTCGCCCTTTTCAACCGCAGCCAAGACAACCAAACAATTTTCAGACTCACCCTCAAGTTTTTGATTCGGCACAATTTCATCAATCAACTTCAACGCCTTTTTCAATGCCTTAAATTTAATATAATCGCAATGCAAGTTTAGTGTTTTCATACAATAAAGAAAACAAGAGAATTTATAAAGATTTATACTATGTTTAATTATGATAGAAGGGGTGATAGACAGATGTCCAACGGGAATAATAGGATTTGATAGATTGTGTCAAGGGGGCTTCGTGCGAAATTCCGATAATTTAATTGTCGGCGGACCGGGTTCCGGGAAAAGCACTTTCTTGTTACAGTTCCTATGGGACGGGATAACACAATTTAACGAAAATGGATTGTACTGTTCATTCGAGCCAGATATTGTTGACACATTGAATGATGCAATGATTTATGGCTGGGATTTTTCAAAGTTGAGCGAAGAAGGAAAAATTAAATTCATGAGATTCGCACCACAGACATCAATTAAAGATTTAAAAAATGAACTGACAAAAATGATTTCAAAAAATGACATTAGAAGAATTTGCTTTGACCCGATTTCGGTTTTAGCTTTAAGTCTAAACGACAAGGGAAAAATCCGAGAAACAATTTTCGAACTATCATCTTTAATGAAAAGATTGAAAGTCACAACCGTTTTTGTCGACGAAAGTTTGGAAGGAGACATAGGAACATCTAATGACGGAGATTGGACAAAAACGGATATTTTAAGATTCCTATCTGATTCGGTAACAATTTTTTATGAATCTGGAATTGCTGGCGTGGGAGATAGGGCAGTTCGAATTGCCAAAATGAGACGAACAGCACACGAGAGAAAAGCAGTTGGAATGAAAATAGGGGATGGAGGAATTGAAGTTATTGAAAGTTCTGGTGTTATTACATGATAATAGTTACAAACCAAAAGATTTAAAAAGGATTGTTGTGTAGATTATTTATGAAAAATTACAAATTTACGTCGAATAGCGTAGAGGCGCAACCAAAAAAGAATGGGGGCAAATTTGCGAATACTTTATATAAAGTTGCAACTGGAATTGGTATATATGCTATACTTATTGGTGGGATAAAGACCATGAATTATTTTGATGATAGGAGAGATATGAGAAATATTGAGGAAAATTCATGCAGATGGGAAGAGGTTATTGCTGAGAAAGATTTCAATTATAAGAGAGCGGCTAATAGAGCAATAGATGAAAGTCATAATTTGGGTGCAATAGTCGGAATAGATAGACTGACGGATATATTGGAAAAGGCGAATAATGACAGGGAAATCGAAAAAGGTCAAAGTTATAAAATTCTTACTTGTAAATCCAACCAACCCTAATAAATAAATTTATCAAATTCTTTATCTGCATTTCGTCTGCGTTTCTGGTGTTCAGACAAAACAGCATTTATCTTATCAATTAAAATTGCTTTAACTTCACCCGACAACAACTCCCCTTTAGAATACTTGTCATAAATTTCTGTCAGTTTTTCATCATCGTCCTCAAAATATTTTAACCACTGACACGCCACATCCACATCCACATTTCCCCCTTTTTCCCGATGTTCCTCGACGGTATCTCTCCCTCCGCTGAAGGCATATTTATTAATTTTCCTTTTAACTGTTTTTGCATCGTCCGTCAATAATATCGCTTTGTCCGAATCCGAGCTACTTGATTTTCCTTCAGCTCCAGTTAACGGAGACATAAACTTCGCATGAATAATTGAAGGTTTTTTATGTCCGAGCTTTTCAATCACATCCCTTGACACTCTAAAATGCGGGTCCTGGTCGACACCCATTGGAATCAAGCAATATTTATTTTCGTTATTTAGAATGTTCGGCAAAAAACAAGGAACGGTTTGCATTGCGGTATAAAAAATACTCCCGATATTATTTGAATCAGTAAAACCGAATGCCGATTTTATTGTCGAGAAAGTTATTTTTTTCGCCACCTTAATTGCTTCGGGATACATAATTCCCGCGTGCTTAGTATCGATTAAAAAATGCGTTTTCTTCGGATTAAAACCCATCGCGACCACATCTCGCATATTATCCTTTGTCCATTCCTGAATTTCCTCATACGTCATATTCTTATATAAAAATTTTTCGTCGTCGGTAAACTGAAACCATAATTCCACATCAAACTTATCCTGTAACCATTTCGCAAAATTCCATGTTGACCAGTGTCCTAAATGAAGCGGACCGCTTGGACCAATGCCTGTATATAAAAAAAACTTTTCTCCCTTATTATGAGCATCGAGAACCCTCTCCAAATCCCGATGTGCGAAAAAAATCTCTCGTCTTAAATATGGATGAACTTCACCAGTCATAGATTCAATTCTCTCTAAAAGTTTTTTGTCAATTTTTTTGAGCCCGAATTCCAAAATAAGTTTTTCGTAATTTACCTTCCCTTTGACATCATAAGGGTTAACTTCCATTTTTTCCATAATAGATTAGCTTCTGGAGATTTATAAAAGTGTTGATAATATTTATATACTAAACTTGCGTGCAAATAACATGAAAAAAATGAGATATATTTTCGCTTTGATGTTTATTTTAACGAGTTCATTCGTTTGGGCGGGTATTTCTATATCAGAACCGGCGGATATTTATAATTTAGGAGATAAACTATATATAGAACTGGACGGACTTCGAGGAGCGGATGTTGGAAATTTGAATATCGATTTGATTTGTGGGAATAAAACAATAAACTTAATAAAAATCAGAGCCAGAGATTTTTCACTTGAAGAGGATCAAAGTTATTCTACAGACGTAATTTTAAATAGCGGAGATTTAGAAATTCTAAATTTGAGTGACATCATTGGAGAATGCCAAGTGATTTCATCGCTTGGCGCGAGTGTTGCTTCGACCAAAACATTTACTATTACTAATAATATCTTTGTAAGTGCTTCATTGGACAAAACTCTATATAATCCCGGTGAAGCTGTGACAGTCAGCATTGAAGCAGTTAAAGCAAACGGCGACTTGTTAAACGGATTCATTGAAAGCTCTAATATAACTTCTTTTAGTAAGGCGATTGAAAATGGTATTGCCAGCGAAATCTTTTCAATGCCAGAAACGAATGAGGCTGGAGTTTATCACCTAAATATTCGCGCCTATGACTTCGAACAAAATGAGGGTTCAGTCACAGTTTTCTTTGATCTTAATCAGGTTGCGTCGTCGATAATTATGAGTTTATCAAACACCGAAGTTATACCTGGCGAAGATTTTACAATTGGAGTTGAGGTATTTGACCAGTCAGGAATCGAAATGGAGGGCACAGTTTTTGTAAAAATTATTTCACCAGAAAACGTGGAGACCGAATCAACCATTCAGACTGGCGAGTTTAATACTTTTGATTTCGTTTCCAATTCAAGCGTGGGAACATGGAAAGCAATTACCTCATTCAACGATGTAGTTGAGGGGAGGGAGTTTGAAATGCTCGGAATCCAAAAAGTTGAGTTTGACATTGAAGATTCAGTTCTTACCATAACGAACGTTGGAAATGTTTTATACAATAAAACCATTAGCGTTCAGGTTGGAAATGAAACCAGGGAGCTTGAATTGAAGATTGACATCGGAGAAATCAGAAAATTTAACCTTGGGGCACCCAACGGTGAATATGAAATTATGATTGACGATGGCGATAATTCAATTAGCCAACAAGTTTTATTGACGGGAAATGTGGTTTCGATTAGCGATTTCAAGGAGGTCGGAATTTTTAAGTCATATTCAATAGTCTGGATTTTTTTAATTATTATTCTTGGAGGAACCGGATTTGTTTTTTTTATGAGATACCGAAAGACGAAAACAATTAAAGAAGACGGAATCATTAAGAAAATCATTAATAGAATCAGAAAAATTAAAGACAAATTCTCTGTAGGCTCTGCACACCCCGAATTGCGAAATGCTGTAACAAATGCCAAGACTACGATTAAGTCGCACATGGCCGATAGTTTACATCTCACAGACAAATCTCCGGCGGTACAGGGACTCGACACAAAGAACTATAGTCACGAAGATAAGAGCATGGTTGATTTAACTACAAAGACTACAGGGGTTGCGGAATCGTCTTTAGTCTTAAAGGGAGGAAAATATATGTCGGCTATTGTTGCCCTAAATGTTAAAAATTATGGCGACTTGGGTAAAGTTGCGAAAGAAACTTTACATAAAGCGGTTACAGGAGAACAAAAAAACAAGGGAGTTGTTGATTGGAGAGATGATTATATTTTTATTGTATTTTCTCCA
>CBDVEE010000044.1:0-5237 GCA_965372925.1 uncultured archaeon | reverse complement strand
AGTGCAAGTCCATATAATCCATAAATTTCTGGTAGCATCAGCCTCGCTATAATAATAGTGAAGAGCAGTGAACCTGTTTTTGCAATTAGAGTTGTTGTAATTTGCCAGGTTGAATTTTTTATAGCTCGTCCCTCGTTTCCCGAAAAATCTCTCCGCTTAAATCTGCCTAAAATTTCTTTAGCATCTTTCGCTTCTTTTTTTATGGTATTCATAGTTCACTTAAGCTTTTTTTATTTTTATTTCTTTTCATAACATATAGCGGAAATATTTTATTATATAATGGCTCGCCCCTCATATTCAAATCAATCCAATCTGCAACCATGTGAATTCCGACTCCAATTAAAATCCATAAAAATAAACTATTAACAAACGATAGTGCTGTCAAAATTGCCCAAAAGAGAATCCCGTGAAAAATGAACACCCCTCGTTTAAATTTATTTCTTTCTTTTAGTGAGAGTTTGTGCCATTTTGGAATTGATTTTATATACCATCTTATTGCGTGAAGTGGATTCCAATTTTTCATTTCAAAGCCATACCAAAAGTAGTGGTCAAAGTCAATCATCCATGAGGCGAGAAATATAATTAAACCTGCTGAGAATGAGAGATCAAAAAGTTGGACTAAAATTAAGGATGCTACGATTCCGATTAGAAAGTGATATTTGAATTTCATTTTGTTTATTTTAAATGTAGAAACCTATAAAAAGCTAATGTCTTTTTTTAGATGATGAAAAAGGCATTGATTACAGGCATCACTGGGCAAGATGGTTCTTATCTGGCAGAACTTCTTTTAGAGAAAGGATATGAGGTTCACGGCTTAGTCCGTCGAATTAGTTCTATTGGCACATGGAGGATTGATCATCTGTATAAGGATAAAGAAATTTGTGACAAAAAATTATTCTTACACTATGGGGATATGACCGACGCTATTTCAATTACCAATCTTATTACTAAAATAAAACCTGATGAAATTTATAATTTAGCAGCTCAAAGTCATGTTAAGATTTCATTTGAGATTCCTGAAATAACTGCGAATATTGATGCACTTGGAACTCTAAAGTTGTTGGAGGTAGTAAAGAGTCTTGGATTGATAAATAAAATTAAAATATATCAGGCCTCTACTTCTGAGTTGTATGGAAAAATTACGGAAACACCCCAAACTGAGAAAACGCCTTTTTATCCTCGGAGTCCATATGCAGTTGCAAAATTATATGCATTTTGGATTATGAAAAATTATCGTGAAGCATATAATATGTTCGCGTGTAACGGTATCCTATTTAATCACGAAAGTGAACGAAGGGGATTTAATTTTGTAACAAGAAAAATAACTATTGGTCTATCTAAAATTAAATTAGGAAAACAAGAAGTTCTTGAATTGGGGAACCTTGATTCTAAAAGAGATTGGGGTTACGCGAAAGAATATGTCGAGGCGATGTGGTTAATGTTGCAGCAGGATAAGCCTGAAGATTTTGTTATTGCTACAGGAGAAACCCACTCTGTTCGGGAATTTATTGAGGCATGCTGTGAAGAATTGGATATTAAATTAAAATGGAAAGGTAGCGGAGTCGATGAGGTCGGGGTTGATGAGAATAACGGGAAGGTTATAATTAAAATTAATTCTAAATATTTTAGACCAACTGAGGTTGATGTTTTACTAGGAGACCCAGCGAAAGTTAAAGAAAAATTAGGATGGGAAGCTAAAATTAAATTTAGTGAATTAGCAAAATTAATGGTCAAAAGTGATTATGATTTGATTTCTCGTGGAGAGAAAGTTCTTTATTAGTATGGAAAAAGATTCTAAAATAGTTGTTTTTGGGGGAAATGGATTATTGGGTAGTGCTGTAAAAAAAGTGTTGATGAAGCAAGATTTTGAAAATATAAAATCTCCTCGGAGTTCTGAAGTTAATTTATTAGAAAGAGTTGAGGTGGAAAATTATCTTGAAGCGAAACAGCCAGAATATATTTTTATGATAGCTGGATTGGTTGGCGGAATTCTGGGAAATAAGACTAAACCTGCAGATTTTCTTTATCAAAACTCAATGATGATTTTGAATTTATTGGAGGGTGTTAGAAAGTTTTCGCCAAAAAGTAAGATTTTGTATACTGGCTCATCTTGTATTTATCCGAAGGATAATCCGCAACCTATTAGTGAAGATAGATTTATGTGTGGGAAGCTTGAGGAAACTAATAAAGGATATGCCGTTGCAAAGGGAATGGGTATTGTCGCATGTCAGTTATATCGACAACAGTACGGTCTCGATACGGTTTGTGTTATGCCTACTAATATATATGGGTTGAATGATAATTATGATTTAGAAAATGGACATATGATTCCTAGTTTGATTAAGAAATTTTTGATTGCAGAAAAGAATGATAGTAGTGTAACTTTATGGGGTACAGGTATACCTAGGAGAGAAACTTTGTATAATGAAGATTGTGCAGATGCAATAGTCTATTTAATGAAAAATTATTCTTCTGAAAAAATTGTTAATATTGGAACTGGGTTTGATTATTCCATCAAGGAGATTGCTGATATAATAAAAAAAGAAGTTGGTGGAGAATATAAAATTGAATGGGACAAATCTAAACCAGATGGAACTCTCGAGAAAAGAACTGATATTTCTAAACTAAAAAACATTTATCCTGAATTTAGTCCTCGAGATTTAAAAGATGGTATTCGTGAAATTTTGGACAATGAGAAAGAAGTTGAAAGAATTCTTAGTTAATTATTAATTTTAAAGATTTACTCTGCAAGTTGCCGTGCGATGTCTGCAAATGCTGGTCGTGAAATCAAAACTCCTGTTGTGATTCCTAATAAGGTTGTTACAGCGAAACCTTTTAGAAGTCCTGCTGACGCTGCGCCGATACCCATGAATCCCAAAAATCCTGTTAATGGAATCATCGCTACGAATGTTGTTGTGAAAGCCGTTACTATAATAAAAAGTGCGTTTTTGATCCGTCGTGAAAGGGACTCGAGTTTGGTCCGTGATTCGTCGAGAATAATTAATTGGGAATCTATACCTATTCCAACTGCGGCGATGATTCCTGCGATTGAAGGCAGGTCTAAGTTCCATCCTATTAGTGTCGCGACTCCGAGAATAATTAGAACTTCTGATAATGAAACTGTTACCAGTGCCAACGAGACTTTGATTTTTCTGTATCTAATGAAGACTACGATTGAAACTGCGAGGATTGCGAAGAGACCTGCCAACATAATTTGTTTTGTAAATTCTTCGCCTAGGTTCGGGGAAATTTTATCTATTTTTACGATTTCTAATTTGAAAGGCAATGAGCCGGTGATAAGAATTGTTTGGAGTTTTTTCATTTCGAGTTTTGCTGCGTCAATTGCTTCGTCTCGTGTTGTTCCCGAGCCAGAACCTGAAATTGCGATTTGTGTTGTTACTGAGCCTTTAAGTCCCGAACCTATATTTAGAGATGATGTTAATTTTTCATCTATGAAGAAGTCTAATTTCTTGCTTAGGTATGAGCCGTTTATTGTTAATTTGTCTGTTATGTCCGCATGTCTTTGTGCGGCTTCTTCACTCAAGAAAATTGTGAACTGGAAGTTACAGTATTCTCCGCCGTTTTGGGATTGGTGGCATTCTGTTATAAGTGCGTCCTGCCCTGTTCTGCCAACGTGAGTTATATCTTTATCCCCTCCGATGAAAACTGTATCGTTCCCAATTTTTGCTTCGAATTTTCCCTGCTTTGCAATTAGTTCTTCTAAGTCATCTGGTGATGTTCCAGCGATTTCAATTCCCATTAAGTTGTCCCCAGAAGATGTCATAACTTTGAAGAATTTGACGTCGGACAATCCGTAGATATTTAGACGTTGCTCGGAAACTGCGATTAAGTCATTTAGCTGGGCGTCATTTAGTGAGATATCTGCTTTGATAAATGCCCGCGCTCCGCCACGTAAATCTAATCCTGTTTTAATTCTTGAGATTGGGATTTCTTCTGCTGAAATGTCGTTTATGATTTGCTTAGTAAATAAATTTATAATTTCAAGTTTCTCTGTTTGAATAGTTAGTTTTTTTGTTTCGTTTTCGTCTAAATCAATGAATGGCTTAAGTGATGTTTTGTAATCTTCTATGGATTCAATTATTTGTCCGTTTATGGATAGGATTGTCATTCCCTCTCGGAGTCCATTCTCGAAAATTGTTGAGTTTTGTTTTACTGATGTTACGACCACTCCGTCTTTGAGAATCATTGGAGGTATCGAAAAAATAGAAATCAGGGAAAGCGTGACTACTACGATTAATATCCAGATTCTAAAAGTTATTTTCATTGTTTCTCTTCAACATGCCATTTAATTATTGAAGCGTTCGTAACCCATGTATTGAAAAGGTCGAAGCCGAGGCCTATTAGTAGGATTGTGAAAATTTGGTTAAGAACGGATTCGAAAGAGTAAATGGTGATTAGCGCGACGATGATTGCGATGATTGATGTGATTGTCATTGTTGTTCCGGTTTTGAATGCTCCGAGAAGTGCTTTGTTTACTCCTTCTTTTCTTTTTAGGAGTCGTGTTGTTAGAAGTATGTCTGTGTCTACGGAGTAACCTATAAGCATAAGGAATGCAACTATTCCCGCAGTTGATATTTTTATTCCTATTATATCTACAACTGCGAGTGTCATGACAATGCTTGAGAAGGCACAAAGCATAACCGCAAAAGCTGGGACTGAATTTTTGATATAAATTCTAATTAAGGTTATTGCAAGTGCGAGAAAAACAATTGCCGAGATGATTGGGTTAATTGTTAGAAAGAAATTTCCCATAAAAAATCCGAGTAATATATTCAGAACTATCACCCAAAATTTTGTTTTATTGCCTTTGGAGAAAATCAGGAAAACGACTGCCGCCATCCAGAAGAATGCGAGTATGACTGCAATAATTAATTGTTTGTAAAAATCTGCGGAAAGTGAGGTACTTGTTGTTTCTTGCGATGAGTTTTCGGAAGTTAGATTATAGTCGAGAAAATCTTCCAGAAGTATTTCGAGGTTTTCTGTATCTGATTCTCCGACGGTAATCATTAATTGTATTTGATTTCCTGCGTTGTCTGAAATTGTTTTGATTTCAAAATCGGAGATACCCTGAGAAATTGCGTTTTCTAAATCTTGTAATAAAATTTCGGTTTGGATTGTGATTGTGGTTCCGCCGGTCAGAGATACGTCTTTATTAATTATATCGCCTGTTTGGATGTAGAAAATTCCCAGATATATTATTGACAGGGTTAGTATTA
>CBDVEE010000043.1:0-5288 GCA_965372925.1 uncultured archaeon | reverse complement strand
TGCCAGTTCTTCCCTATCCATTCTTAACAACCTCGCTAACTCTTTCAATATAATCCGAGAAGTTCTCATCCTTCCGCCCGTAAAAAGCACGCCTTAACTTATTCCACGACGATAACCTAAACTTAACTGGTTTGTATTGTTTTTCCATAGTAAACCCACGGTAAACCGCTTTATAAACTTTGCGTAAACAGTGCTAACAGAATAAAATGGGGGAGTCCACACCCCCATTTGCTTCTGAATTAAAACCGAAATTCTAATTGTTCAGCTAAGTTGTTGGCTCGTGGAAGCCCAGACTTAAAAAATATAATTGTTAGTATTATTTAAACTTTACCATGTCGCTATCGCTGTTCGTTTCCAAGTGTTCGTCGCTGTGCAGACATAAATATAATTAGCGTCCCAACATATCATCCCAGCGTCGCCAGTTGCACTTGCGGAAGCAGGAGTTTGAGCTGTCCTTATTCTTATAGCGTCGCTGTTTATGTCTAATTTTTCTGATGGAATCGCCGTTCCGATACCGACTTTACCACTAAATATCATATCATCCGTGCCTTTATGATTGAACCAAACAATTCCATCTGTGTCACTTCCATCTATATCTGATGACCAGAATTCAAAGTCATCACTATACAGTTCATCGTATTTAAACCAATTATCGCCATTATTCCCAAATATAAAGTTAATATTATCCTTGACTTTAACATCATTGTTAAAATTAAAACTTAAAAAATTACCTCCGAAATTCACCCTACCATCACCTGCAACAGACATATCAACGTATCTTGTTCCGCCTGTGGTTTTAACACCCTCAATGCGTAATCCTATTTCATTAGCTATTGAATTATTAATATGTAATAACTGTTGCGGACTTACTGTCCCGATGCCCACATTCCCATTCGCATCAACACTCAAAGCAGGGTCAGGAGTTCCGTCAGAAGCACTTAACTCTGAATGTCTATGTAGAGTATCAGCGACGCTGTTATTTATTAATTTAATATCCGTTAAATCATCAACATATTTTTTATTAACAATGTCAATGTCGGCGATTGGAGTTGTAACGTGTCCAGCACTATGGTCTCCAGAATGATTTGGTAAAATCAAAGCTTCCGTCCCCTCCATATATCCAACAGGAGTAACCTTCGGCGGAGTAATTTGTTTCATAACTCTATCAGTAAAATTATTGTCTTTCTTTGCTTTCTTAATTATTTTTTTCTTAAACGCCCTTACCTTCGGAGTTCTCGTCGGTGTATTTGTCCATATATCCATCAGTCTAATCCTTGTTCTTCCAAATAAGGAATTTTAGTTTGCTTCGTAGAACCAGCGATTAACCCTTCTTCCACAGGATATCTTTTAGAAATACCACGAGTTCCGATAGTTCCTGTCCCGCCAATAACCGTTCCCTGTCCCATAAGAATTATAACTACTCAACCTTTTTAACTTTTTCTACTTTCTCAACTGCCTTAACTTTAAATTCAGGATAAGCTTTTTCCATCATCTCCATATTCTCCTTATTCCCCATTTTTTTATAGTGTTCGTATAAACGCTTTTGGTTATCTTTTGTCATTATGAATTTATGTCCGTGATTAGGACTACGTCCTTAGGGTCTGTCAAATAAGCACAGCCCGAAGTTGCTACTTCGAAAGTCGTCGAACGTAATCCGTTTTTAGTTAGAGAAGTGTGAATTGGTTTATTCTCTGCGTAAGTGCAAGCCTTACTTCCGATAACCATAGCGTAATCTGTGGTTACGTTTAAACTCTCCTTTACGTTAAGGTTAAGGATTTGTAGAACCGTGCCGGTCTTAATTTTTTCAGAACTGAAACCGGGGATTGAGGATCCTTTACCCGAAATCAACCAGTTTACTAAACTCTTATATCCAGCGACGTCAAGCAATAAAGTAGCTCCATTACTTTCGTAACCCTGTGTTTTTAGTAATCCTTTAGCGTGAGTTAAATCTTTAACAATGTCCGCCCCATAAGAAGTCGCATCCCACTGGTCTCCACCAACCGCAGTAGTAGCAAATGTTTGAATAAGAACAGGAGACTGGCTTTCACTCATCACATCCCAAACATGTGCGTCTCTATCTCTAACTACAACCTGAGTCAAATCCTCTATTGTAGTCATCAAAGTATCAATTTCAGCGTCGTCAATATCCTCTTGGTCAAGAGTTCCCTCAACAAAAAACTTTTTACTATAAGAAGTGTTACGTGTCCAGCTTACTTCTAATTGTGCCGCTCTTGAACCAGGGGAAACGTTTGAAGTTGCCGACGGTGTTACTGCTGTTAGAGTTCCAGCTGTTTTCTGAAACCATCTTTTACTGTCCCCTTTCATCGGGACTTTTCTACATTCCTCTAAAAAATTATATGTGAACTTACCAAAGCCACGTGCTACCTTATCAATATCTAACTTAAATAAATCAGCCATTCCTCTTGTATTTGCCATTATATCAACATTACCTCAATCACTTCCGAAGCTGTTGCAGTCTCAAGAGCCTTACCAAAGGCCGCTCCAGTTACAACTTCCGCTTCTGTTGCCTGTTTAATTAGATTAGCACCACTCAACGAAACCAACCCGCCCGCTGTAATACCAGCACCCGCGTCTTTCATATCAAAAATATCCCCCGGTCCAACAATCATACTTAATCTTGTTCTTCCGTCCTCTGCAATCTTTTCCCTACGTGCTACGCCAGCGAATATATCAGCTCCCGAACTTGCCGAAGCTGTTCTTGGGTCTGCCAATTTACAAATCGTTCCTTTTTCAATACCAGCTCCATCCGCTACAATAAAATCAATCGGTTCGGATGCTTTAAGTTTTAGAATTGCCTCATCTGCCATATTAATCGGTGTAACGAATACTATTTAAATCTTTTGGACTTTAGGTTTTACCAGAGATGGGGCGGAAAGTCGGGCTCCGTTGGGTAACTCGGCGAGTAGGAGATTAGACTTTCACGGGCTTATAAAAATTCTTCCCCATTTACAAACTTATCCTTTTTAAAAAATCCGAAATGAACCGCACAATGTTTATTTTTACCTGCGAGTTCTTTTATTCTTTTCTTAATTTCTTTCTTTGCCGTCGCAGGAAACACACACTCCCACGTTCTTATTTCTCTTGGGCAGACTTGAATTGCTCCAATATTCTTACCTGTTTTTTTATTAACATAATTTAAATAAATATCTTCAATGTCCTCCATCAACCTACGTGTGTATTTTCTTGCTCCACGGGTTACGAAATAGAGGTGCATTATTTTAGAGGTTTAGGACATCTTAAGAGTTTTGCGGTTGCATTAACTAAACAAAATTTTTCCCACTTTAATGCTTTCTCAGTGTCTTTGACCTTTATTTTTAATGAGTCAACAATCTCATTCCAATAAGCATATTCTTTAGTTGCAACGACTAAACCGAGTTTATTTTTTGTCATTAAATTCTCCGCTCATGGCTTTTTCTGCGTAATCCTTATCACTCACTTCTTCTTTCTTAGGTGGTTGCTGTCCAGCCTCACTCATTCCTCCGAGTTGTTTTTTCTCGTAGAGTGCTTCCTGTCTGTTAAGTAAATCCTCTGTTTTGGCGTTTGCTTTTTCCAGCCTTTCAGTTGCCTCGTTTGTTCGCTCATAAAGACTATTTGGTTTTGGCTTATCCCCGCTATCATCTGCCGAAGCTGTAGTTCCTTCATCCACTTTTTCATTTTCATTTGTTTCTTCTTCCATAGTTTTATCCTCCTTTCATTTGTTGTAATTTTGAAATACTATCTATATCCAAGGCGATAGAACGCTCATCTCCTGCCATTCCCAATTTAACATATTTAGCGTATGCCCTAATTGCTGGGTTCCACGTTGCTGACATAGTTATCTTATCTTTCGCGGCTTGAAGTTCAGCAACTTCTATTTCAACTAATGCCAACGCTTCATTAACATATTCAAAATCTCCTCTTTCCGACGCTTCTTTTGCCTTCCAAAATAATTTATTAGTATTCATCTTCGCTGTCGTCGCCATATTATCCATAGCATACCACGCAATAATTCCATCTGCCCCGCTTAAAGTTACAGCTAAAGAAAGAACTCCCGCTCCCCCTATTGCATAACTTCCAAATGCTAATTTTTTCGAAGTTACGTCTTTTGCTATTGTTGTAATCAATTGGTTCGCTATTCTATGGTCGATTATCGCTTGGACATTTTGTATAGTGTCTTTTGTTAAAAATGCGATTCTTTCTATTGACTCTTGTCTTTTTATAAATTTCTTTCTTCCTATTTTGTGCAAAAGTGTAGCGTAAGCCTGTGAGGATTTTAATGCGACCTGTGAGGATTTTAATGCGACTTGCTTAAATCCTGTTTTCGCAAGTCCCCCTATTCCGCTTAAAGCCATAACGTCGGATGGTGTTATTGGTGTAACCATTCCAATACTCGCCATACTCATTCCTGCGTCTATATCTTCCTGTGTTAATCCCCCCGCCAATTCTTCTTCCGTAATTTCTCTTTGTTCTGATGTTGGTGTTTCGGTTTCAGTTTCAGTTTTTTGAGATTTTAAAAATTCTTCTCCCATTATTCTCTTTTTCTCTTTTTCAATATCTAATCCTTTCTGTGCCGTCGCTGTAATAAACTTTTTTTGAGAAAGAATTTCTGCTTCTTCTTCTTTTCTCATTTCAAATCTCGATTTCCCCCCTATCATTTCTTTTGCCTTTGCCCGTTCTTCCGGGCTTGACATCTTACGCCCTGCCCCTTTTTCAAATGTCTCTTTGCTCACTTCTGTTTTTCCTAAATAATATTTTCGTTTCCAGTCTGCTTTAGTTCGTGGTGGGTATCTTTCCCTTGCTGTTTGTTTCTCTTTTATTGTCATTATTATATAAAGTTAAATATTTTATTTGAGTATTCCTTTCTTTCCCCTGCCCAATAGTTTTTAAATTTTGTGAAAAAAACGATTAGTCCTGCGATTAGAGAAACGCTTAAAACTTGCATTGTTATTTCTCCCGTTGACACTCCGCCTAAAAATACTAACCCCGACGACAAACCGCAGTTTATTAAATTATATTTTATTTCGTTCTTATTATCTTTAAATGGTGTCATTGTTCCTGCCCGACGGATGCTTCCCCCTGGTCTACTTGGGAACCCCCGTCTTTTCTTTTATCTGATAATAATTCGTTCTCCAGACTTACTGGGAACTCTAATTCGATTTCCATCCCTAACTGTTGTCCTACCTGTTCTTCTATATAAAGTTGGTCTTCCTCTACATTCTGTTGGTAAGCAAGGTAAACGATAGCAGTCGCCTTTTCTACAAATTCAGAACTCCCCCCGACAATGATTT
>CBDVEE010000042.1:0-5363 GCA_965372925.1 uncultured archaeon | reverse complement strand
AAAACATCAACTTTAAAAAAGTTCCATGCTTTTATTTTGCATACAAAATAAAAAATGATGTTTAAACCAGGGACGCCGTTGTATTCTTATGAAGTGGTTCGTGAGAGTGGCGAGAATGTGATGTACGTGAATTATCTTGGTGCGAGTTTTGTGCCGTCACTGATTGATTCGGCGGAGGTGATGGGGAGAACAATTGATAATTTAAAGGAGGATTCGAACATTTCGAGAATTGTTTTTGTTCAGCAGAGGAATTATTCTCACGATTTTTCTCAGGTTCAAATGTTGGTTGAAATTGCGAATCTTTCGGATTTTTTAGTTAAACAAGAAAAGATTGTATCGGTTGAAAAATTGTCGCATTTGGGTTCGTCATATTATGAGGCGCATGCTTTTTTTAATTATATTGTTAATGAACTCTTGTCAGTTAATCCGGTTAAAGCTTATCGTGAGCTGAAGGGGATGTTGTTTAGCAAGAGGGCACTGTCGGAGTCGGGTCAGGATTTGCAGAAATATGTTCGGATACTTGAAAGGGTTGTTGGTTTTTTAGATGAACTTATAATAATTAAGAAACTGAAAGGCTCATTTGATTCTTATACTATTGACGACAGGGAGATTTATTCAGAGGTTTTTCGGGCGGACATTATGCCGAACTTTACTTTTACCCGAATGATTGCGAGGATTCCCGAGGATGCTGAGATTGTGAAACAGTATTCTATCGCGATAGGGAGTGATAAAAGTCTGGTTAGTATTTTTCGTCGTCCGAATAAAGCGAAATTGGTTTATCATTTGTCGCCGCCTGAATATTTGTTGGACGAGGACCATCACATGCTTTTGAATTTAGCGAGGAATGTTCTAATTGAGCATCGACCGACATCGGAAGAGTTTAATGATCCTGAGCGGACGCGGCAGATTTTTTTTAATGTTACGCGTGATTTGTTAAGTGATTTAGCGGGGAGTAAGAATATTAATTTGAGTTATGGAGAATTGAAGAAGTTGGCAAATATTTTAGTGAGGCATACGATTGGGTTTGGGGTGCTGGAGGTTTTGTTGCAGGATGAGAAATTGCAGGATATTATGGTGAATGCTCCCGTTTCGTTATCTCCCATTTTTGTTAAACATAATGATTTTGATGAGTGTGTTACGAATTTGATTCCGTCACAAGAGGATGCAGATTCTTGGGCAGCTAAGTTTAGAATGACTTCGGGTCGGGCGCTGGATGAAGCTAACCCAATTTTGGATACGAATTTGGAAATAAATGGGGTTAGCTCAAGGGTTGCTATTATTCAACAGCCTTTATCGTCGGGTGGCTTGGCTTATGCTTTGAGAAGACATAGGAGCAAGCCGTGGACTTTGCCGTTGTTTATTAAAAATAGAATGATTGATAGTTTGGGTGCGGGGTTATTGAGTTTTATAATTGATGGTGCTCGGACGATGTTGGTTGCGGGGACCCGGTCGTCGGGTAAGACGTCTTTGCTGGGTGCGTTACTTTTAGAGATTATGCCGAATCATAGAGTTATTACATGTGAAGACACTTTAGAACTTCCCGTCGCTGCGATGAGGAAATTGGATTATAATATTTTATCGATGAAGGTTCGTTCGGCTTTGACCGGGGAATCTAATGAAGTTTCGGCAGAGGAGGGGATTCGGGCTTCGTTGCGTTTGGGCGATTCGTCTTTAATCGTCGGGGAAATTCGTTCGGCTGAAGCGAAGGCATTGTATGAGGCGATGAGGGTTGGCGCGTTGGCGAATGTTGTTGCGGGGACGATTCATGGCGGTTCACCGTATTCTGTTTTTGACAGGGTGGTTAATGATTTAGGGGTTCCTGTTACTTCTTTTAAGGCGACGGATTTGATTGTAGTCGCGAACCCGATTAAGTCTGCTGATGGTTTACATTCGTGGCGTCGGGTTTTGCAAATTACTGAAGTTCGGAAGCATTGGACGAAGGATCCTTTAGTTGAGGGAGGGTTTATTGATTTGATGAAATATGATGTAGAGGCAGATATAATGAGGCCGTCAGACGATTTGATTAATGGCGATTCGGAAATTATGAAAGAGATTGCATCTAATGTTAAAGGATGGGCAGGAAATTGGGATGCGGTTTGGGACAATGTTATTCTTCGTCAGAAAATTAAACAGGAGACGGTTGATTTTGCCGAGAAGATGAATATGCCGGAGATATTGGAAGCGGATTTCACAGTGAAGTCGAATAATGCTTTTCATCAGATTTCGGATAAAGTGACTAAGGAAATTGGGTTGCCGACGAGTGAGGTTGTTTTTCCGAAGTGGAAGCGGTGGTTGGAGAGGGAAAGTAAGAAACTAAATCTTTGAGTAAATTTTTTACGAGATTGGGTATTCAGGATTTGGGGAAACAGGGGAAGGGGTTGTGGTAAGTTTTATATAGTTACTTTTAGTTACTTTTAGTAACTCTTATGATAAAAAAGAAAGTGGATTCTGTGGTGAAAATAAATTTTAAATTATTGGCAGAAGTGGAAGAGTTTATTAATTCAGATGAAAATAAATTTAGATATGTGAACCGGAAACAGTTTGTTGATATTGCTGTTGCGGATTATTTAAGGAGGCAAAATGAATAAACCAACTACAGACGATATTTTGAAGAAATATAGGTCTAAGATAGAGTCGCAGATGAAGGGGTATGATTCTCAGAACTCAGAACTCAGAACTCAGAACTCAGAGAAGTTTTCGCAGAGTTATGAGAAGTTTAAGGAATCAATGTTGCCTGAGTTTAGTAGATATGAGGGATGGTGTAAGTCGCTCGGGAATTTGTTTAAGATTAAAGTTGGAGAGAAAGATAGAGTGCGTATTGAGAAAAGTATTGAGATTGCGCATTTAAATATTACAGCTTCGGAGGTTGTTGTTTTTTCGACGATGCTTTTATTTTTGACTTTGTTTGGTGGGGCGTTGTTTTTCGTTGGGGTGTGGTTGTTGACGGGTGCGTATTCGCTGATGTTTTCATTTTTCATTTTTTTGTTTGCAATATTTTTATTTTTTTATTCTTCTAAAACTCCCGAGCGTTTAGCGATGAAGTGGCGATTGAAAGCATCTTCACAGATGATTCCGGCAATTTTATATATTGTTATTTATATGAAACATACATCGAATTTTGAGAAGGCGGTCGGTTTTGCATCGGAGCATTTACAGCCACCTTTATCCGCCGATTTTCGAAAGATTTTTTGGGATGTTGAGATTGGACGTTTTTCTACGATAAAGGATAGTATTGATAATTATTTGGTTAGTTGGAAAGATTATAGTATGGAATTTATTGAGGCGTTCCATTTGATCGAGTCGAGTTTGTATGAGCCTGATGAGGCAAGGAGAGTTGGTGTTTTGGAGAAGTCGTTGCAGGTTATGCTGGACGGGGTTTATGATAAAATGTTGAAGTATACACATGAGGTGAAAGCACCGTTGACTAATATTTATATGTTGGGAATTGTTTTGCCGACGCTGGCTTTGGCAATTTTGCCGTTGGCGTCGACGATGTTAGGGGGC
Source organism: uncultured archaeon (assembly GCA_965372925.1). Taxonomy (GTDB): domain Archaea; phylum Nanobdellota; class Nanobdellia; order Pacearchaeales; family GW2011-AR1; genus JAGVXH01. Next base: position 1,859 of record CBDVEE010000042.1, on the reverse strand, counting down.
GCGATTAAGTGGTATCATGTGCTTTTGATTTTTAATATTTTGATTCCGTTTATGGTTGTTTATATGACGGGGAGCGTGATGATGAAGCGGCCGGGGGGTTATGGCGAGTCTAGTTTATTGGAAAAAAATCCATTGTATCCAAATTATAAAAGTAATGCTGCTTATTTGAAGGGGATATTAATTGCTTTGCCGTTGTTTTTAATTGGATTGATTCCGTTTCTCTGGAGATATACGGCGATTCCGATTTGGTTGGAGACAACAAGAGATTATTCTTGGTCTCAATTGGGTCTTGGTTTTTTTGGTGATTCTGGTGTGTTTGGAATTCTAACGGATGCGTCTGGGAATATAACAGGTCCATTTGGTCCTTTAGCTTTATTAATGAGTTTGTTAATTCCGATTTCAATTGCGTTGGTGTTTGTGATTGTTTTCAAATCAAAGACGGAAGAGATTTTAGGAACAAGGAAAAAATATAAGGATGTAGAACGGGAGTTTACGTCGTCGCTGTTTCAGTTGGGGAATCGGATTGGTGATGGTGTTCCTGCAGAGATTGCGTTTGCGAAAGTGGCAGAGTCGACGAAAGGGACGGCAACGGAGGGTTTTTTCAAGATTGTTAATGAGAATATTCAGCAGTTAGGTATGAATTTGGAGAGAGCGTTGTTTGATCCGAGGAGGGGTGCGGTTGTGTTTTATCCTTCTCAATTGGTGGCAACATCTATGAGGATTCTTACAGAGTCTGTTAAAAAGGGTTTACATGTTGCGGCTCGGAGTCTGATGGCGATTAGTGAATATGTTAAGAATATAAAGAAAATTAATGACAGGTTGAATGATTTGTTGGCGGATATTATTTCGGATATGAAATCAAATATGACTTTTTTGGCGCCGTTGTTGTCTGGTATTATTGTTGGTTTGGCTGGGATGATTACGGTGATTTTGGGGAATTTGAATGAGATGTTTGAGAGTGGTGCGATGGGTAGCGAGGGGATAGTTGGGGCGGGAGGAGTTCAGGGGATAATTTCTATTTTTGATATTACGAAAATGATTCCAACTTATTGGTTGCAGATTATTGTAGGGATTTATTTGATTGAGGTTGTTTTCATTTTGACGTCGACGCTGGTTACGATTAAAGCGGGGAGGGATCCTTTGCAGGTGATGGCGGAGACGGGGAAGAATTTGAAGGTTACAATGATTTTGTATGCGGTTGTTGCTTTTGGTTCGATTGTTGGGATGACGGTTATTGCGACGGTTGCTTTGGCAGGGCTGACGTAGAGGCGAGGTATTTGGGATTTGGGATTTGTGGGGGGTAGGGCTTTCGGGAGTGGGATTCTGAATTCTCAATTGGTTTAGGTTAAGTTTATAAATAAAAGAAGTGTAAATATAATATGAGAGGAATTGGTGATAACAAAAAAGGTCAGCAGATGACTTTGAGTACGATTATTGCGATAGTTTTGGGAATTGCTGTTTTGGTGTTTTTGATTTTTGGTTTTTCTTCTGGGTGGACTAATTTATGGGATAGGGTTGTAAATATTGGGGGCGGAACGGCGAATTTAGGAACGATAAAACAGTCTTGTGAAATTGCATGTGGAGCTCAAGATAAGGATAATTATTGTAGTTTTAAGAGGACTGTGAAGTTTGGTGAGGAAGTAAAGAACATAGCAGCTGATTGTGGTAAAGATGGTAAGACCAATGCTAAAACTTGTTATGCTACATGTTTTGAGTTGGCAGGGAGTAGACATGAGAATATCACTAAAGTTGGTTTTCCAAGTTGTCCTTCTTTAGGTTGTCAGTAATCTTTATTAATTGAGTTATTGTTAATTATTTATGGAAATTGATGAGATTATTAAAATATTAATTTTTGTTTT
>CBDVEE010000041.1:0-5495 GCA_965372925.1 uncultured archaeon | reverse complement strand
GACGATGGTTACAAGTGGGTCGTGGACGGGAGTGATAAGGAGTTCTCACCAAACATGATTAATATTATTAGTGGCGGTTTTACGGGGATGGTTGTTGGGGAGATTAAATTAAATGTTGATGATTATGTCAATGTGAGGGTGGCGGATGAATAGGAAAATCATCGGCATATTGCTTTTATCTGTTATGTTATTGAGTCCGTTTGCTTTTGCGTCGGATGTGAGGTTGGTGAAGGTTTCGGATTTGCAACCTGGGGATATAATAATAGATGAAGATGGGAATGAGTTTGAAGTTGGGGAAGTCGGAGATTATGATGATGGAAGTGTTGGAATTACGGGGATGGCTGTACCCTCACATATCCAAAATGAAAATAGGTTGGGGCAGACCCTCGGGGGGATGGGAAGAATTACGGGAGCATCATTAGTTTTTACTAAAGAGGTGTATAGATTTGTTGGGGGTGGTAAAGACAACATAGTGATTCCAAAAGATACTGTAATTACACCAACTGTGGGAGGTGGTGGAACTTATATGGTTGATGGACTGACTTATCCTCTTACAGCTGAAGAAATGGGTGCAAATTGGATTGGAACGGGGGCTGGAATAGAAGTTGTAACACCTGTTCTTACTCCGATAGAAGGATCGAGCTGGCTTTCTGAAAAAATGTTGTCTAAACAACAGTTAGCTGCTACCGAGGGTTTTGGTCTTGGTGCCAATGCTGTTATTAGTGGTGTTTCGTGGGCGGCTTACGCTTATCTGGCTGGGCAGATGATTGGTTCTATATTTGGACTTAGTAAACAAAATACCAAAGCGCTATCTACAGCAATGGCGGCTGGGTTTGGTGCGTATAAGTTTACATCAATTTATCAAGCTGGAGCTGTAAAAGCTGCTGGAGTGGGTGCAGTTGCTCCAACTGGTTGGGCATCTTATGCAGGTTGGATTGGATTAGGTATCGGTGCCATAGTTTTTCTTTATATGTACAAGGAAACAGAAACAAAAACTGTTGAATTTAATTGTATGCCGTGGCAGGCGCCGGTCGGGGGGAATGTTTGTGAAGAGTGTAATGATGATGACTTGCCTTGTTCGGAATATAGATGTAAAAGTTTGGGGCAGAATTGTGAACTTGTTAATGTGGGGACGGCGGATGAGAAATGTGTGAATGTTAATCCGAGAGATGTAAATCCGCCTACGATTAAGCCGAATTATAATGTGTTGAGCAAGGGGTACGATTATACTAATGTTAAAAATTCGCCACCCGGACCTGGGTTTAAGATTGTAAATATGGGGACAGGGGATGGTTGTCTGAAGGCGTTTACTCCGCTGGAGTTTGGGATTAGTGTTGATGAGCCGGCGCAGTGTAAGATTGATTTTAATCATACTGAGAGCTTTGATGAGATGGTAGCATATATCGGTGGGAAGAATTTGTATTCTTATAATCATACGGAAAAGTTTTCTTTGCCGAGTGCGGCGGCTTTGAAGAATGCGTCCATGGTTTTAGAGAACGGGAAGGACTTGACTTTCTTTATCAGATGTAAGGATAAGAACGGGAACGAGAATGGGGCTGAGTATGCGGTGAATTTCTGTATTGACCCGACGCCAGATAATACGGCACCGAAGATTGAGGCGACTTCGGTCTTGAATGGGGGTTGCGTTGCTGAGAATCAAGATAAGGCAGAGGTCGTGTTTTATACCAACGAGCCAGCGGATTGTAGATGGAGTTCGCAGGACCAAGATTATGATAATATGCAGAACGCGATGAATTGTAACGGTGAGTTGTATCAGTCAAACGCTATGCAATTGTTTAGTTGTGCAACTGAATTGACCGGCATTTCAAGAGATGACACGAAGTTTTATGTGAGATGCAAAGACCAGCCGGGAGCGGACGAGAGTGATAGAAATGAGAATAAGGAAAGTTTTGAATTTAGTTTGAGAGGTAGCACTGGATTAAAGATGAAGGACTTGCAACCTAATGGAACGATTTTTGGGGCGGTTAGTCCTATGCCTGTTGAGTTGAAAGTCAAGACGCTGTTCGGGTGTAATAATGGTCAGGCGATTTGTAAATATTCATTGACGGGAAACACTAATGATTATATTCAGTTCTTTGATACAAATAATGAGGACGGGATTCATACTCAGAGGTTGGATTTGATTGCGGGGGAGCATGAGTATTTTGTTCAGTGTGTTGACGAGGGCGGAAATTTAGTTGAGGATAGCGCGACTTTTAATTTGGATATTGATACGAGTGCGCCGGTTGTTGCGAGAATTTATGAGGAAGAAGGGATGTTGAAAATTGTGACGGTTCGGGACAGCGAGTGTTCTTATACTTTTGATAATTGCGATTTTACTTTTGACGAGGGAACGGTGATGCCTTATGCCAATTCTACTGTTCACATCGCTGAATGGAATGAAAAGGAAACTTATTATATTAAATGTCGTGATGAGTTCAGAAACGAGGATGCGGATTGCTCGATTGTTGTCAGACCGAGTCGAGATTTTTTGTAATTAGTATTTTCTATAAATTTATAAATCTGTTCTACTGTTGTTTTTTATGAGAGGTGTAAATCGTCGGGGACAGCAATTAATGGGGATGCCGTTTAGTATGATTTTTGCGATATTTTTGATGATTGTGTTTGTGGTGATTGCGTTTATTGCGGTTGGATATTTTCTTGACATTGGGCGAAGTTCGGGTGTTGGAATGTTTTATCGTGAGTTGCAAGATGTGGTTGATGATGCATTTAGCAGTCAATCAAGTGAAGCGAATTTTGATATTGATTTGCCGTCGGAAATTAAAAGGGTTTGTTTCGCAAATCTTTCAGCGAGGATAACTAATCGCGGAATGGACTATGATGCGATTAAAAATTATGATGTTTATGACGCTAATGTTTTTTTGGTTCCGCCAGAGTACGCGCAGAATATGCAATGGAAATTAATTGAACATATAAATATAACAAAAATTACTTCTGAGAAAAATCCGTATTGCGTCGATGTCAAAGATGGGCTGAAAATTAATAAGGGATTTTATGATAAACTGGTGTGGATTGAATAGAAAGGTTTAAATAATTTGAATAGCGTTATTACGCTATAATATAGCGTTATTAGTATAAAATGGGATTATTTGAAATAATAAAAAAATCTGAAATGAGAAAAATTTTTGGGAAAAAAGAGATTGGAATAATTCAGAAACAACTGTTTGGAATTGCGTTAACTCCTTCTGAGAGGACTACATTATCGAGAGATATAAGAAAAAAATTTTTAGCGATAAAAGATTTGTGTTTTTGTCAGGATGAATTTGATTTGAAAAAAGGGGCATTGCCAACTTATATAGTTAAAAAAACAAAGAAAAAAATTTTAAATAGTGTTTATATTAAAAGAATTAAGAAGATTGTCTGGTTTGGCTCTTTTGTATCTGGGAAGGTTACATTTAATTCTGATATAGATTTGTCTGTTGAGTTTGATGAGATTAGTTTAAAAGATTCTTTGAAATTCAGGGCATTTGCATCTGATAGTGAGATGATGGATGTCCTTGTTTACAATCATCTTCCTGCTAAAATAAAAAAAGGAGTTGACAATGGAAGAGTTATTTACGAAAGATAGACTGGATTTGAAAGTAAAAGACTTAAAAAATTATTTGAAGTTTCTGATTGGTGTGCTTCCTAAAAAATTAGAGGATTATGAAAAAGATTTATTGATTAAAGCTGTAAGTGAAAGATATTTTGAAAAAATTGTCGAGGCAATAATTGATGTTGGTTTTTTGATTGTAAAATTAAAAGGTCTTAGAATTCCCTTATTGGACGAATCGGTGTTTAGTGTTTTGGGAGAATATAAAATAATTCAGAATGAATTGGCGGAAAAATTGAGTAATGCAAAATCTATGAGAAATTTTATTGTGCATCAGTATGGTGGAATTGACGATGAGAAAATTTTTCATTCGATTAATGAGGAGCTTATCCCAGATGTGAAAGAGTTTTTGGAGGTGATAGATGGAAAAAAAGGCTCAGTTTAATTTTGTCTGGATGTTTGCAATAATTGCTGGCGGAGTTATTTTGTTTTTAGCTGTTTATGGAGCAATAAAGACGGGAGATACGGCTCGATTCCAGAGTGATACGGAGGTTGCGAAAAGTATTTCAGTTATTACAGACCCGTTGCAGGCTGGATTTAGCGAGGGTTCTTTTGGACGGATTACATTTAGGCAGGAAACTCGGATAAATAATATTTGTTTTTCTGGAGGATTTGGTAAGAATGATATTTCGGTAGCGACGCGGTCAGATGTTGGGGAGGAATGGAATTTGGCGGGCGGAGCAACTTCTATTTATAATAAATACATTTTCTCGTCGGAGAGAAGTTCTGGTAAAGATTATTATGTTTTTTCAAAGCCATTTAGATTTCCATATAAAGTTGCTGATTTAATTTTTTTAATTCCTGATAATTATTGTTTTTTTAATACTCCTAAAGATGTGGCCGATGAGATTGTTGGATTAAATATGCCAAATATTGAAGTAGAAAATTGCACGTTTGCTGACGCTATCAATGTTTGTTTTGGAAACGGGAATGATTGCGACGTGATTGTTTATGGTTCTTGTATGTCTGGATGCGATTCTCTTTATGACGCGGGAACTGTTGTAAAAGGTTCAAGCGATATGAAGTATGTTGAGAATTTGATGTTCGCGGCGATTTTCTCGGATAAATTAATTTATAATTGTAATGTTGAACGATTGTTGTATCGGAATGGAAAGATTGCGGAGGAGTTTGCTGAGAAAGCTGATTTGATGGATGCGCGAAATTGTGATACGAACATGAAGCCGGACTTGATTGTTTGGAGTGGGTTGATGATTAATGCGAGTGCGAATGATTTAATGTCGTTGAGAACTATGGCGGATAATATTGAAAAGAAAAACAATAGAGAGGTGTGCGGGATATGGGAATGAAAAGATTTGACAGAGGACAAATACAGATTCAGCAGATGGCGTTTATGATTGCAGCTGTGTTTTTCTTTTTTATTTTAGCTGGGTTGTTTTTTTTGGCGATTCAATTTAAGGATGTAAAAAGTGGGGCGGCCCAGTTGCAAAAGGAACAGGCGATTTCGTCGCTGAAGGTTATTGCTGATATGCCCGAATTAAATTATGATTCGAGTGAGTCGATGACGGTTGATGAAGATAAATTGAAAATTATGTCCGGGAATTTTGGTTTGGTTTACGAATTGTTTTGGCCAGTGGCATCTATTGGAATCTATAAAGTTTATCCTGCGTTTAATGAAGTTAAAAAATGTCCGGGGCTTGGATGCAATTATTATGAAATTTATGATAATGGGCAGAGTAATGTGAAAACGTATTCTACTTATATTTCGATTTGTAAAAAAATGAAGGAGTACGGCTCGGTTTATGACCGGTGCGAGGTTGGTAAATTAGTTGTGGGGGTGCTGGGGGAATGAAAATGCTACGCATTTTCGGAGGGTCGGGATTCGGGCGCTTCGCTGGTCGGGGTTTCGGAGGGCAACTTTGTT
>CBDVEE010000040.1:0-5576 GCA_965372925.1 uncultured archaeon | reverse complement strand
TCCTCATACAAATTGGGTTTTGATTCTCAACAAAATCAGTTGGAGCCGACATATTATTGGTTGTTAGATTTTTTAGGTGAGAGAGGTTGGGATTTGAAAAAGATTGTTGATAATTTTATGGCGTCACCTGGGTCGGGACAGTTTTCCGAAATGAACATGAAAGCAACAAAAATGCAAGAGGAAGGAATGAAAATTCTTGGAGGTATGAATCAGGTTGTGAAATCAGTTCTGAATTTAATTTATGATTTAAAAGAATTCGAGTTGAGATTGGAGCATTATGATGATGCTAACAATAAGGACGATAAACGGAAGAGAGAGGAAGGGATGTTGGCACTAAAACAAATCTGGTTAGATAATGTTGATTTGAAAAGAGGTCGAGGCTCAGTTCATCAAATGGCTGCTGAACTTGGTTTTACGACGCTGAGAGAAGCGTTTATGATGGCTAATTCTATTGAAGATTTGAAAAAAATGAATAAGGATGAAGAGGGTGGGATGATTAACGATCAGGTTATGAGAATTTTGATTCCGAGGATTAGTGAATTTTTGAAGTGGGTTGACTATTCAGAAAAAGAATTAAGAAAAAGATTCAGTATAGAAAAAAATTATTTAAAATCTCAGGTTGAAACGATTAAATTATATTCTGCTTGGATGAAACCATATTTAGTTGCGGCGGAAAAATTGAGACAAAAAGGTTTTGATAACCATTCAGCTCTGGTTAATGCATTTTCGACCTCGATGTTTGAACTACAATTATTTGGGAAACAATCCGTCAGCGCCGAGAGTGTCTACAATGGAAATTACACTGCCAAAAGAGAATATAACAAGGTGATAATTATTGGGATAGAATTTCGCGGACATGTTTCACAAAGAGTAACACAAAAAGGAGACTACGGATTTGCGATGGGAGGAAAAGTTGATATGACTTTTGATTGTTATGCTTTAAATGATGAAGAATTAGCGACGGCAAATAAATTATTAGCTGACGTAGATGTTGAAAAAAGTCTGGAATTCTCAGCAGATATTGCAGGAGATGCTTTAGTAGATTTGAAAGAAGATTTGGATTATTTTTTGACAAGTAAAGAACATAGGGATAAGATAGATGCCAAAGACAAAAAGAAAGAGAAAAAATCCCAAGATATTAATCCGTTTGCAGCTTTGTTTGGGTTGAATAAGAAAAAAGATAAAAAGATAAAAAATGAAGAGGAAGATATAATTTTAGCGCCAGAAGATATTAAGAAAGATAATTTCGTCGAAAAAATGATGAGAGGCACAGCGGCTGAAAGTGCTGCAGATTGGTTATACTTGGTTTATGACATATATAAGAAAGCCCACAAAATGGCTTCGGCAATTGGCGGCGGATTTGATAAGTTCGACGAGGAAGCTGTAGAACGTTATAAAGAAGGTGGTGATGTAGGATTTACCGAAGCTTTCAAAAGCAAAAAAAGTAATTAGTAAAGTAGATAAAGTTTGTTTCTATTGAATTATATGACAAAAAAGAAATCGGAGACCAAAAAAGACACCGAAACCAACGAAGAGAAAAACATCTTAATAGAAGAAAATGTCGATGAAGAAAAAGGTGCCGACGAAATCAGTAGCTCAAAAGAAATCGGAATTTTTGATGAAGATTTAAATAATATTGACGAAACCGATAATGATGTTAGTGATTTTTCTATTGGAGATACAATTTTGTCGTCAGCACCGTCGGTGCATGGGCAACACGGGAGACAGGCACATAATTTAGAAGAACTTGCCGAGAGAGAAAAAACTGAAGATTCTAAATGGAAAGAAGCTCATGATACCGAGAGAGAAGATGATTCAGGAAAAAATTTTTATGGAACAAGTCAAAAAACGGACGACCTATATCAAAACGGAAACAATAACCAAGATTTGTATAATAATAGAGGCGGAGATTTATACAACGAAGGAAATAATAATTTATATTCTAAAGGAAGCAAGGGTGAGGGTGCTTACGATATAGGAAAAAGTGATACCAAAAGTTATGGCGCATTTGTAGACAATAGACGCTCGGGTCGATCAATGTTAGAGGTTGCTGGATTTGAGGACAAGGAAAAACAAAGACATAGAAACATGCGAGGACTCATCAAACACGAAGAAAAAACAAATTAAAGTTACATTTAAATAATAAGTTTCATTTATTTTTTCAGGTGATATGACATACAATACTACGAGTTACGAATCTTTTTATGAAGGAGGAATAAGTTCGCTCAGTCCTGATTACGGAAACTTTACTGGATACAGAATGAGTGCGGCACAATTGGGTTTTCCAGGCTCACCACAAACGGCGAATCAACTGGGGGAAACAGTCAACGCGATAAAACAAGGCGTAAAAGCATTTGAGGTTACAATGCTTATGCCCGATACGGCTGATGTAATTCCAACACAACATTTTAAAGAAATGAAAGCATTGATGAAACTCAGTGGAGTCAAGCCATCGGTACACGGTCCTTTGATTGATGCGGCCGGCTTTAACGATAAGGGGTGGGGTGGCGAAGAAGGACGGGCAGATAATGAGCGCAGAATGTTTGATGCAATTGAGAAAGCACACATTTTAGATTCCAAAGGAAACATCCCCATTGTTTTTCATTCTTCCAACGGAACACCTGGCGCCGAATGGAGACCGGGTGATAAATCTCTTGGAGAAGATAAATTTGTAATGGAAAAAGGCTCCGCAATTAATCAGGAAACCGGGCAGATGATTGCGATTAAAAGAGAATATAAATTTCGACCAGAAGCACCAGAATATTTAGAAAAGGGAAAAGTTAAAGGAAGACCTGCTGGTGTTTTATTTGATGCAGAAGGAACTATCGGTTCCGCAAATTTAGGCGAGTGGGAAAATAAAATGACCGAAATTGCACAGATGAACAAACACGCAGAAGAAATTATTGGTTCGGCACCTGTGAATTTAGGAGGATATGAAAATGCTATAATTAGTAAGGATGGTAAAATTATTATTGATATAAAGACAGGAAAGACATTAACTCCTTTTAATAGCGAAGGGAAAGAAAATCAAACTGAGGCCTATAATCAAATGAGAAAAGCGGGGCTTTTTCTTGAAAACGCAGAGCTGTCATTTAACAGTGCATTTCATCAGGCATATAAATATGGTTCCGACAAACAAAGAAAAGAGTTGAAAAAATTATCTGAGGAGTATACTACAGCGATGTATGGAGATAAAAAAAAGGAAATTTTGGGCGCAAAGGAATCCTATGAAAATTTTATTCCTATTTATGAACCACAGAAGAGGGTACATATTTTGAATGCAACATTAGAAAAGATGGGGAATATTACTGAGAACAGAGCGGTTGTCAACAAGAATGGAGAATATGTTCTTAAAAACGGAAGACCATTTAGAGATAGAAACTACGGAACGCCAGAGGTTTTTCAAGAAACTGAAAAATTTGCTATGGGAAAAGCATCCCAAACTTTTGGAAACTTGACTATGAAATCTTATGATAAGTTTGGAGGGAATGCTCCGGTGATTGTGATTGAAAACATGTTTCAGGGAATGGCATTTTCGCGAGCGGAAGATATGAAAAAATTGGTTGAAATGTCGAGGAAGAATTTTGTTAAGCAATTAATTTCTGAGAAAGGGATGGATGAAAAAAAAGCCAAGGGCATTGCAGATAAACATTTAGGTGTGACGTGGGACGTTGGGCATGTTAATATTATGAAGAAGAAGGGATTTACTGATAAGGATGTTATTGAACAGACGAAATTAATTGCACCAATGGTTAAACATGTTCATCTGACGGATAATTTCGGCTATGCAGACACGCATCTAGCACCAGGAATGGGGAATGTTCCGATTAAAGGAATTTTAGAGGAGTTGGAAAAAACTGGAAGATTTGATGAGATGAGAAAAATTACAGAGGCGGGGGCGTTTGTTCAGCATTTTAAGAAGTCGCCGCATCCATTAACAATGGCTGCGTTTGGGTCATCAATTTATGGAATGAAATCTGCTCCCTATTGGAATCAGGTGATGGATATTCAGGGCTCATACTTTGGAGGCTACGGAACAGTTAATCCTTCGCAACATCATTCAATGTATGGCTCGGGATTTACAACAATGCCAGTCGAGTTAGGCGGACAAATGCCAGGCGGACAATCACGATTTGGCGGGGCACCGATGGCGTAGAGAAATAAAACGATTTTTCGTTTTATTTCCAGAACTTAGAACTCGACGGACAGGAAGTCCAGAACTTAGAACTCAGAGGGGAAAGGGGAATAGAAATCAGAGGGGAGAGTTGAGAACTGGGAGGGAAATTTGGATGAAATAAAAAAGAATTTTAAGTTCAAATATATTTGGAGAAAGTATGGGACGGGGAAAAAATAATTTTTTAAAAGAAAGAATCAAGATTAAAATATATTAAATTTAGGGAACGAAAGATTTATAAACTATTTACTTTTTAGTAAAAAGTAAAATGAAACCAAAAATATTAATTATGGGGGAACAACAAGATTATTGCGAAGCAGAAGTAAGTAGGGTTCGTTTAAAAGAAGAAGTTTCTAAAAGAATTGGGGGTTCTGAAGAAGGATTGTTAGAGAGTCTAAAAAATTGCTAACAGAATAAAAATGGAAAAATCTTATAATAGCTCAGTTGTTGAATGTACAAAAATACTAAATACAATATCTCTCTTTAAAAAAACAGCAAAGGCATTAGGCTATGAAAGAATAGGATTGCAAATTTTAAGAAAGGGCAAACCAATTGCACAATACACTTCATTTAATAAAAACGGAAAAATAGTAGAAACAAAAAAAGACTTAATTAACCCTACTTTTGTGACAAAGATTGAAGAAAGTGTCCTTGAAAAAATGATGCAAGAAGAAGAACTAAAATGGATGCAAGAACACCCTATTGGAGCAGCAATTAAATATAGGAATGAAATCGAGATGCCATTTGTAATTAAATTAAAAATAGCATATAATTACTTATCTTAATTTTATACTTTTAATAAAAGAATAAATAAAAATGGAAAAAGAAATCAAAATTTCGGAAAAGATTAATCAGGCAAAAACAGATGTTTATACTTACTTAATTAAGAAGATAGTCTTTCTTGATTACGGAGAAAAATTATTATTAAAAAAATTTAAGAAAAAACTTTATTCTGCTTTAGTTGAAAATAATAAAGAATTTCCAAAACAAGTTCAGGAGAAAAAATATGAATTTATAATGGCTATGTTAAGTTCTGTTAAAAGAAATTTTGATAAAGGATTTATTTCAAAAAAAGCCGCAGAAAGGATTTTGAATACTTTAATAAAATATGGTTTTATCCAAAAAAATTCTGATAAAAAACTCAAGGAAAAATTTAAAGAAAAGCACAAATTTTATCCTCCTTCTTTTATTTTATTTTCCCCGACTAATAAATGTAATTTAAGTTGTGTCGGATGTTATGCTTCATCCAAAATCAACGCTCCGACTTTATCTTATAAATCTGTTGATAAAATAGTTGATGAAGTTTACAATAAATGGGGTAATCGTTTTATGACAATTTCTGGAGGAGAACCTTTAATGTATCAAAGTGATGGAAAAACACTTTTTGATATATGGGAAAAAT
>CBDVEE010000039.1:0-5609 GCA_965372925.1 uncultured archaeon | reverse complement strand
ATCGAGGCTGTCGAGTGCGCGTCTTATTGGGTGGAAGAAAAGTGATTTTAATTAGACATAACATGTAAATAACGCATTACGTTATTTACTCCATAACTCGGCACAAAGTATATAAATACTGCGTTATTACTTCCATTATGGATTATCATGGATTTGAAGAAATGAGGTTGGAGATGGGTGCGAGGGCATATAAACAAAAAACTAGGAATTCTTATATTTATTATAATGAAAAATTTCTTGAATTTATTAATAAAGATTCTTCTAATGTCCTCGAAGAGGATGTAAAAAAGTTTATTAGTTATAAACTGGAAACGTCAAATAAAACTACGGTTAATTTTATAATTAGCTCCCTTAATTTCTTTTACAATGAAGTTCTTGGCAATAGGTTTAAAATTCGGAGGCCGAAAAAGGAAAGGAAGCTTCCAGAAATTTTGACACTTGAGGAAATAAAAATGTTGCTTGATTCTACAGCAAATGTTAAACATAAATTGTTTATGGAGTTACTTTATGGTTGTGGACTTAGAAAAGAGGAGGCTCGAAAATTGAAAGTTAAGGACGTTAATTTTGTTGAGGGGTTGATAAAAGTTAATCTTGGGAAAAATGATAAAGATAGGTTTGTCAAAATCCCTGTAAGAACCTCAGAAAGATTAAAGAGTTTTATTGCTGAAAATAATATTGATGGCTATTTGTTTTTCACTGCTCGAAATAAGAAAGGAGCAATTTCTACGAAAACGGCTGAGATGATTATAAAAACCGCCGCCAGAAAAGCTGGAATTAAAAAAAGAGTTTATCCGCATTTGCTTCGGCATAGTTTTGCGACGCATTTATTGGAAGCTGGGACGGATTTGAGAATTATACAAAAACTTCTTGGGCATTCTGATATTAAGACGACACAGATTTATACTCACATTTCTCAAGCTTCAATCAAGAATATTAAATCGCCGTTGGATAATATATAATGAAACTTGATTATTTTATTCTGGCTTTGAAGAATTTGAGGCATCGAGGAATTCGGTCTTGGCTTACTTTGCTTGGGATTTTTATTGGCGTGACGGCTGTTGTTTCTTTGATGAGTTTGGGAGCGGGATTGCAAGCGGCGGTTGGTGCTCAGTTTGGAATTAGTTCGACGGAAGTTATTACAGTTCAGGCGGGTGGTGTGAATGCGTTTGGAGCTCCAGGGAGTGGGGCGGTTAATCGTTTGACAAATGCGGATGTTCGGGCCATTGAAAGTTTATCTAGTGTAGATTTAGCCATTGGAAGAAATATAGAAACTTTTAGGGTGGAGTATAATGACATTGTTGTTTTTACTATTGGTGCGGGTTTTCATGAAGGGGAAAAGGGGAAATGGGATTATGAGATGCAGGATATTGAGGTAGAAAAGGGACGGCTTCTGCAAGCAGGAGATAAGAGAAAGGTTATCTTGGGATATAACTATATGTTTGAGGATAAAAGTGGATTTGAAAAAGCAGTGCAAGTGGGCGATAAGATAAATTTGAATGATGTTTCTTTTAGAGTTGTTGGGATAATGAGCAAAAAGGGTAGTCTTATTATTGATAATATTATTGGAATAACCATTAGCGATTTGGACGACCTTGTGAATAATGAGGATTATGTCGATGTTATTTCTGTTAAGGTTAAGCGAAGTGATCTGATGGATAAAGCGGCAGAAGATATTACTAAGTTGTTGAGAGAGAGGAGAGATGTCGATGAGGGAGAAGAGGATTTTGAGGTTTCGACTCCGGAGGCAATGATGGAAACTGTTAATAGTATTCTTGGGGGCGTTCAGGCTTTTGTTATAATTATTGCGTCGATTTCGATTTTGGTCGGGGCGCTTGGAATTGTTAATACGATGACGACTTCGGTTTTGGAAAGGAAAAAAGAAATTGGGATTATGAAGGCGATTGGCGCTACAAATTTTCAGGTTTTCTTGCAGTTCTTTTTTGAGTCTGGGATGTTGGGTTTTATCGGTGGTTTGATTGGTGTAATTTTTGGGACTTTGATTGGTGTTGTGGGAATTATGGGAATTAATAGTTATCTTGGGGCGGAACTTTCTTTTGTGATTGATTTTGTGTTGATTGCGGGAGCTTTGATTGGAAGTTTTGTGGTTGGGGCGGTTGCGGGAATTGTTCCGGCGATGAGTGCAGCTAAACAAAATCCTGTGGAGGCGCTGAGGGGATGAAAATGCTACGCATTTTCGGAGGGTTGGGGTTACCCTCACAAACAAAAAGGGGAATTAGATTGGGGCAGACCCTCGGGGTTCGGGCAATTGGAGGTTTAGGAAATGATAATTAGTAAAGAGAGTGTGAAGTATTCTTTGAATAATATTAAGAAAAGTAAGGCGAGAAGTGTGCTTACGATTTTGTCTATTTTTGTTGGGATTGCGACGATTTTTATTTTTGTTAGTTTTGGCTGGGGGCTTTATGATTATATTGATGAGTTTACTTCTTCGTCTTCGGCGGATAAGTTGATGATTATGCCCAAGGGTGGTCTTATCCCTGGTTTAGATACGACGTTTAAACTTTTGGATGATGATGTGAAAGCGATTGAAAAAACGGCGGGAGTTTATGAAGCAACGGGAGTGTATATGGGCGTGGCTGAGGTAATACAAGGCGATTTGAAAAAATATGTATTTGTTGCAAGTTATGACCCTGACTTGCCGATGATAATGGAACTTTCTGATGTTGAGGTAATTGAAGGACGGGCTCTTCGAGCTGGTGATTCTGGGAAGGTTATTTTGGGATATAATTATTTAATTAAAAATCAGATTTTCCCTAAGACGTATTCTTTGAATAGTAAAATTAATGTGCAGGGACAGGATCTTCGGGTCGTCGGGTTTTATGAGAAAGTTGGGAACCCGCAGGATGATTCTAATATTTATGTGACGAATGATTTTATGTCCGAACTTTATCCCGACAAAGAACTTTCTTATGGGATGATTATTGCGCGAGCGGATAAGGATAATGTTGATGAGGTTGGTGAAAGGGTTGAGAAAAAGTTGAGGCAGTTTAGAAATTTGGATGAGGGGAAAGAAGATTTTACCGTTGAGTCTTACGCTGGCTTGTTGGAATCTTATATGATTGTTTTGGATATTATTGTTGGGTTTATTATTTTAATTGCTTTAATTTCGGTGCTTGTGTCGGCGTTTAATACTGCGAATACTATGATTACCTCAGTGCTTGAGAGATTTAAGGAAATTGGGGTTTTGAAATCTATTGGGGCTCGGAATAGTGAAATTTTTAAAATATTTTTATTTGAGTCTGGGTTTCTCGGATTTGTCGCTGGGGTGATTGGAGTTTTGTCTGGATGGGGAATGACGATTTTTGCGGCGAATGTTTTGGATAGTTTTGGGTATGGGTTTTTGAGTCCACATTATTCTTGGACTTTATTTATAGGATTAATTTTATTTGCAACATTTACGGGTGCAATTTCTGGAATGATTCCTGCGTGGAGGGCGAGTAAGATTAATGCGGTTGATGCGCTGCGCTATGAGTAATCGACGGAACCTAAGGTCCCTAGAAAGTAGCCTCCTTTGAGTTAGCCGATTTCGTCGTATTTTGTGAAATAAAATTTTTTAACGTGCCTGTCATTGTTATACAACGACCCTATCACTAAAATTTTAATTTGTGGACTTGTTTGGCTTGGGTGGCTCTGAGACATTTTATAGAATTACTTTTTCTTCGTAATCTTTTTGTAGCTGAAATAAATTGTTGACAAAATTATTAGTCCTAATATAAGATATGTCGTTGTGGATGTCGTTGTTTGGTCGGCTACTCTGTTTGTAAAATATGAGGAGTCGAATGTTAGTGTTTTTTCTATTGACCTTCTTGTGTTGATTGTGTCGGAGTAGATTAGGATTATTTTGAATTCTCCGTCGGTTGGGATTGCTTCGAAGTCAGCTGAGGTATATTCGTTTGAATCGAGATCACCAACGATGACCTGATTTGCTCCTTTAATTTCGATGCCGTCTTGTTTTGGGACTTCTACACTCAAGGCCTCTACGTCTGAGGATTCAATGTTTAGGATTTCTAATATTAGTTCGTGCGTTTGGTAGTCGTAGTTTTGGACGCGAACCTCAAAGTCGGCTCGGACGTCGTCTATTTCTATGTCGAATGTTTTTAAGATTGGTGCATCGTTCTTATTTTGTATTCTGGCTTCAATTGGATTTGCACCATTTAGTGCGTCTTTGTTTATTCTAACTTTGTATGGAATTAGTAGATTCGATTCGTAATCTTTTAGATAGTCTACTTTTTTGAAAGTTCTCAGCCCTGACTCTCCAGGGTCGAACTCTATTGGATAACCCGATAATAAATTAAATGTTATGTCGTCGCAGTATGGGCTGTCGATTCCTTCAATTTGGAAAACCAGTTTCGCGTAATCGCCTGGGACGGCTGGGTAGGGGTCTTGATTTAATAGCGTGACGTCGAGGTCGCATGCCGTTTCTGCAACTACCATCGTAATTGATAAAACTAATAGCAACATTACCACGTTCTTTTTCATAGTATATATTAGATTCTTTTATTTTTAAATACTTCTAATTGTGGAAACCTGTGATTGTTGTAAATTATCTCAGAAAAATTTAAAAAGGAAACTTGGCAGAAAAATGCGAGATGGTGAAAAAGTGTATTTATTGTTCTGTGGAAATTGATTCGAGTTTGGTTGTTGATATATGTCAGCGTTGCATGTATCAGGTTTGGGGGGAAAAGATGGCGAAAGCGATTGTCGAGGGGATGGAAAGGGAAAGGGATGTTGGGAATTTGGGAATTGGGATTTGTGAGAGAGGGAAAGGGGAAACTGGTAGTGGGATTGATTCTGGAGCGGTCGTAGATTGTCCTGAGGTTGAGAATAGGGAAAAATTTTGTGCATAAATTTTGGCGAAAAAGTTTATAAAGGGAATTTTTCTTGATTTGTTAGGATAGTTATTGTCCGAGTTGTTTGCAGCGCAAGTAGTTCTGTAATCATTTGGGATAGTGAAAAGCGAAAGACTTTCGTTTATATTAATAAAATTAAAATGGCAAGACGAGGAAAGCGAGTTAGAGAGAAAGGAAAACTAAAACTTAGTTCTTACTTTAAAAAAATTGATGATAATGCAGATGTTGCTCTGATAACTGATGCTGGTGTTCGGGCTTCGTTTCCCAAGAGGCTGAAAGGAATGAGTGGAAAAGTTTGTGGAAGTCGGGGAAAGTTTAAGTTGGTAAAAATTAAAGATGGGGACAAGTTGAAGACGTTTATAATTCATCCTGTTCATCTGAGGAAGTTATAAAATGACAATAAAAGAAAAAACGCCCATTACTATGGCAGAAGTTGTTGTCTTAGCTGAAGGTTCAGACAAAGGCAAGGCGATTAAGGATTTTATTAAGAATTTTGATACGGTGAACATTAAGAAGGCGAGAGAGATGAAAGAGGAAATAAAGGGTCTTGATTTAATTAAGTTGAAAGACGAGCATATTGTGAAAATTGTAGATTTTGTTCCGACTGATGCTTCCGAATTAAATAAAATTCTTGTTGGAGTGTCGCTTGACCAAGATGAAGTAAATAAAATTTTAGATGTTACTAAAAAATATTAACCATGGCTAAAGTAACATTAAAAATATTTCATGAATCCATTTTTT
>CBDVEE010000038.1:0-6353 GCA_965372925.1 uncultured archaeon | reverse complement strand
CCACACATATTTATAAGTCTCAAAAAACTTTCCAAGACATGTGCGGAATCATTGGTTACTGGAACAAAAAGAAAGAAGCTTTTCCCGTACTTCTAGATTCCCTAAAAAAACTCGAATATAGAGGCTACGACAGCTTCGGATTCGCAACCATTCTTAATAATCAACTACTCACAGAAAAACAAGTAGGGAAAGTAAGTGTCGTGAAATGCAAAGGCCTCCAAGGCACAATCGGAATAGGGCACACAAGGTGGGCAACACACGGAAAAGTAACCGAAAAAAATACACATCCTCATTTAGATTGCTCAAAAAAAATAGCAGTGGTCCATAACGGAATAATAGAAAATTTCCAGGAACTCAAAAAAGACCTCTCCGAGAAAGGACACAAGTTTTCAAGCGAAACAGATACAGAAATAATACCTCACTTAATAGAAGAAAATTTATCAAAGGGAAAAAGCCTGAGAGATGCCGTAATGCACGTCGGACCGCTGCTAAAAGGAAGAAATGCTTTCGTTGCCCTTAATTCCGAAACAAAAGAGATGATTGCTTTTAGAAATGGCTCACCCTTAATAGTCGGAATAAAAAGAGAGCGCGAAAATTCCGAGACATTTATTGCGTCAGACATCCAAGCATTTTTAGACAAAACAAAAAAAATAATGTATCTAGATGACAATCAAATTGTAGAGGTAAAAGAAAACCCAGAATTTTATGATGTAAAAACCAAAAAGAAAATAGGAAAAAGATTGATAGAAATTGACATCGATGTAAAAAGCTCAGAGAAAGGAGAATATTCTCACTATATGTTAAAAGAAATTATGGAGCAAAAGAAAACTCTAACAAACGCAATCAACCAAGACGACAAGACGCTCATACACGTAGCCAACGAAATCAAGAGCGCAAAAGGAATTTTTTTCATTGGATGCGGAACAGCGGCGAGAGTCTGCCACACAGCAGAATATATTTTTTCAATGGTCGCAGATAAACATGTAAATTTTATTCCAGCATCCGAATTCGAAAACTATAAACACTTCCTAGTTCCAGAAACACTCGTGATAGCAGTTTCCCAAAGCGGAGAAACAGCAGATGTTTTAGATGCATTAAAAGTAGCAAAAGAGCGAGGCGCCAAAATCATTTCAATCGTAAATACTACAAACTCTTCGGTAACCAATATCGCAGACTACAATTTTTTAATTAAAGCCGGTCCAGAAAAAGCCGTCGCTTCAACAAAAGCAACGACAGCACAAATAGTAGTAGTTATGTTATTAGCATACGCTTGCGCCGGAAAATTGAAAGAAGGGAACAGAATTTTAGTTGATATTGCAGGAAAAGTCAATGACATGCTAAATCCAAGATATAGCGAACACATTAGAAACCTAGCTCAGAAAATTTACCAAAACAAAAATATGTTCATTATCGGAAGAGGAATAAATTATCCAATGGCTCTTGAGTCTGCAATAAAAATAATGGAAGTAAGCTACATTCATTCACAGGGTTTCGCGGGAGGCGAATTAAAACACGGACCAATCGCACTAATCGAAAAAAACACGCCAGTTATTGCGCTTGTCGAAAATGGCGAATTGAAAAATGACATAATCAGCAACGCGATGGAAGTAAAATCAAGAGGGGCTTACATAATTGGCATCGCTCCCGAAAACAACGAAGTATTTGACTATTGGATAAAAGTTCCAAACGTCGAAGAAGTCGCATCGTCAATAGTTAATCTAATTCCTATTCAACTCCTCGCCTATTATCTAGGAACCATGAAAGGACATGACGTCGATTATCCCCGCTCTCTTGCAAAATCAGTTACAGTAAAATAGAATCAAACCAAATTAAACTCAAGAATCCTGGAATCATAAGCAGCCCCATCTCGGGTAATCACAAAATTATATTTCACATTACAAGATTTAATATCTAAAGGAAACGAAAAATAAACTGTCATTGCATCATACCAATCGTTCCAATCTTCTCTCCATTGACCACTAATCATCCCAGAGCTTGCCCATCCTCTCTCAATCCATGATTGTGCTTCACTTACACTTACCCCACAGTCATCGATTGATAATGGGTCTGCTTTAAAGTCATACGCAAATAGATTGCCTTCAGGAACTTTTGGATTTACATTCTGAATAGCAAACGCAACTCCGTATTTTGTCCCCATTGATACATTCATATATCCAGTCGGCGGCAAATAAAATGCAGTCTTCCCATTAGTTCCCAATTTTTTCACAAGAATAGCTTTAATGTTATCGTTCATATAATCAATATTATATTTTTGCCAATCACTAAACGGAGCTTCAACTTTTTCAACCGTTTCAATCTTCACCGACGCAACTTCTTTAGGTATTTCCTTCTGCACCTCATCAACTATCGGAGAATCATCCTTCACCTCCCACTCTCCAGCTATAACCAATCCTAAAATGCCAACCAATAAAAGTATGCCAACCAAAATCTCTTCTTTTTTCATTAAACAAAAAGTTAACAAGACTTTATAAAATCTATCATAAGCCAATTTTATTCTCCCATTCGCCTCATCTCATCACTAATAAAATAAGTTAATTTCTTCCCTGAATAAGTCACATACAAAATCTCCTTCGCCCTCGAAACCGCCACATAAAACAATCGCCTCTCTTCTTCCTCTCTATTATAATTATCCATCTTTACCATTTCAATCGCAGGATTATCACTCGCCTTACATGGAAAATTCTGTTCATTAGCCCCAATCACAAAAACCTTTCTCGCCTCTAATCCTTTAATCGCATGCACCGTCGCTAAAATCACATCATCTCTTTTACTATCAATAGGTCTTCGAGTCTCATCGGTTTTCACGACATGGCTAATTCTTCGTGCTTTCATTAATTGCGATAATTCCATCAACTGTCGGTTCGTTCTGGCTAAAACAAAAATCTCCCTGTTCGGCACATCAGAATTAATAACATTATCTATAACAAATTTTCGCTCGGCATCCTCATTTTCAAAATCCAAAATCTTAATTTGTCCATCTCCTTTCAAATTTGTATCTAAATCCGGCAACCCGATATCCCTAATTGAATGGTTCATAAATTCAACAATTCCCTTAGCACTCCTATAATTTTTTGTCAAATGTATAATTTCAACATTCGTGTGATTTCTTTCAAAATCTAAAATATAATTTATATTTGAACCTCTCCATCCAAAAATTGATTGTCTTGGGTCCCCGACTGCAAATAAATTTGGAGACGACAATAATTCAATCAACTCAATTTGCATCGCATTAACATCTTGATACTCATCGATTAAAATATGCTCAAACTTCGGCACATCAATGGAAGTATTTTCTGAAGATTTAAAAAACTTAATAGTGTCAATAATTTGATCGGTGTAATCTCTCAGTCCCTGAGTCGCCATATGCTCTTTCAAATATCTGATGATATGATATATTCTTTTGGCATTATTTTTATCTTTCGCATCAATATCCTCGCTAAAATCATATTCATCTTCGCCAGTTACCTTAAAATAATCCATTACCGAAAAACAATCATTCATAAAATTATTTATCATCTGATTTCCCGTCTTAAATTTTCTCTGAGCCGGTGTAAAATATTCATTCATCACATCTTTCACATCTAATCCTATCGACGCCAAAGCCATATTTATTGCAAGAATTTTATCCCTATAACCTTGCACTCGAACTCTCCGACCATAAATTTTATTTCCATGCTCTCTCAAAATTCCCTCGCAGAACGAATTAAAAGTGTGCACTGCAACTCCGCTAACTCCCAATTCATAAAGTCGTCTCTGCATCTCCTCTCTTGCCTTTTTTGTAAATGTAATCGCCAGAATCTTCGAAACATCAACTCCTTTATATTTTGTTAAAAATTCAATTCTTTTTGTCAATACTGTTGTTTTTCCCGAACCTGCACCAGCAATACAAAGTATATTTGAATTTTCTGAAATAATCGCTTTTTTTTGTTCATCATTAAAGTATTCCAGAAAACTATTCAGCGCTTCAAACCTTATACGGTCATCGTCGCTAATTTCTGTTTTTTTGAAATCAACCTTATTTGCCAATTTTTTTCCAGGTAAAGTTGGATTTATAATTTCATTTTGTCCCTTAATCGTCAAAGATAAAACTTTCACAAATTTATTATAATCACTCGTTATCCACTCAACCATTCCATTTATCACCAATCTGTCTATCTCTCTATATATATCATCTTTATTCCAAAGCAAACTTTCAAAACCGTCCAACTCATCCAGTCGATTTTTTGCCATCGATTTATTTTTATAGTTTCCATTTAAAAAATCAGCTAACAAATTTTTCCCAACCTGAAACGGCAACTCCATTAACGCCTTCAAAATTTTAATATAATCTAAAGAGTCATTTCTTTTTAATTCCTCAATTTCCATTAAAATTTCACTCAAATTAGCCTTTTAAGTTTTATCAAGACCCAGCCACTATTTTCATAAAATTATTATTTTTAACGATAAAATTAATCAATCATTTTCATCACCCTCTCAACATCCTCAACACTCTTTACCTCGACCAATTTCTTCCTCAAGCTTTTTGCGTCTGCCAAACCTCTAGTAAAATTCATTGCCTGATATTTTATCTGTCTGAAAAACAAATTATACTTTTTAGCTAACTTTAAATAATCTTTAAATCCAATTCTTAATTCGCTCCCACTCAATTTAGAAAAAATATTAGGATTTCCAATCGCCTTTCTCCCTACAAACACAAAATCAAAATCTTTCAAAATCTTTTTCGCATTGTCTTCATTGACATCCCCAGAATAAACCACAGGTGCATTAACCGATTTTTTTAACTCCAAAGCAAAATCATAATCCACGTCACCAGAATAACCCTGCTCAATCGTCCTCGCATGAATCCCAATCGCATCAACATATTTCTCCGCCAACTTCGCAATTTCAATTGCCCGCTTAGATTTTCTCAATTTAATACTAATTGGCTTTTTTGTAGCTTCACGCATCGTCTTCAAAATTTCTTCAATCATTTCAAAATCTTTATGTAAAAACGCTCCATGCTCTAATTTTTTAGACAACTTAGACGGACACCCCAAATTAAAATCCCAAAGTGAAACCTCCTTATCATATTTTTTAATAAAACTTTTAATTCCCCTTACATTATTTCCAAATAATTGCACCGCAGGTTTATCATCTAAAATCATTTTCTGTTTTGACAACGGCGATATCATTCCCGTCCAAGTCAATCCACACCCAGCCTTCTTGCAAAGCAAACGGAATACAATATCATTCGGCTCTAACATAGGCGCAAGCAAAAACCGATTTTTGAGTTTAAGATTTTTGATTTTCATTTTAATACCCATGCCCAGGACAAAGTAATAATTTACCTTCTTTAACCATCCTAACCAATTTCCCAACACTCTCATCCATTTTCTCTGGGACGGAATTGAGAAAGTCAGTTCTCC
This sequence comes from uncultured archaeon, assembly GCA_965372925.1. Lineage (GTDB taxonomy): Archaea > Nanobdellota > Nanobdellia > Pacearchaeales > GW2011-AR1 > JAGVXH01. Next base: position 927 of record CBDVEE010000038.1, on the reverse strand, counting down.
CAATGATTTCATTAGCGAAAAGCGTATCGCCAGAAAATAACAATTTCTTCTCCTCGTCCAAAAACGCAACACTTCCTCGAGTATGCCCAGGAACTCTAATAACTTTCAAGCCACCAATTTCAACGGGCAAAGAAATTAATTCTTTTTTCAAAATTTCATCAACTTCTTCAGATACATAAAAATTAAATTCTCTTGAATCATACCTACAATCTTCTATATCGTCAGCGTCAGCATAAATCTTCGCATTAGGAAAAAGTTCAACATTTCCAACATGGTCGTAATGCAAATGTGTCAATAAGACAATCTTGATTTTATCCAAAGGAATAATTTTCTCAATTTCTGATTTTATATATTCACGATTTGTCTGGTCGCCAGTATCAATTACTACAGGCACCGGCTTAAGAACTAAATATACATTTCCATTGCTCTTAATTTTGTAAACTCCTTTAGCAATTTCCATCTATTATTAACAGTTTAAGCACTTTTAAATTTCTTCCTTATACACCCCTGCCTCATTAATAAGAAAATTTTTATATTACCTTCACTTGCTAACTCAATGAAAATTCAAAGCCCCACATTTGCACACAATGAAAAAATACCAACAAATTATACTGCTGACGGTAAAAATGTAAATCCTCAACTAAAAATTTCCGAAATTCCCAAAGGAACAAAATCTCTCGTTCTAATTATAGACGACCCAGATGCACAGCGTGTTTGCGGTTATACTTGGGTACACTGGGTGATATTTGATATTCTCGTCGAAAGTGACACTGTAGAAATTCCCGAAAATTCAATTCCCGGAATACCCGGTGAAAGCACCTATAAAAAGCCATCATACGGCGGACCAAATCCTCCAGCAGGACCAGGCATTCACAATTATCACTTCAAAATATATGCTCTGGATAAAAAACTCAAACTTCCTAAAAT
>CBDVEE010000037.1:0-6384 GCA_965372925.1 uncultured archaeon | reverse complement strand
AAGTTATCATTTTGTAATATTACTGACAAAAATTCATTTATAAATCTGTCGCTTGATAAAAATATTTTTAGCGACGGGTAAAAGAAATTACTTTCCCAAACTTTTCCCCTCCCCACTACTCACTACCAGCGAAGCAAACTACTCACTACCAACTCGCGAAGCAAAGTTTCGCGCCCCCTTCCATCCCTCAAACCCAACCAATCCACTTAGCCCAAACAAAACACTCAATCCTAATTGCCAACCAGTCAAAGCTACAAACCCAAACACACTTCCAAGTCCAGAATAAATTGCTACCAAATGCAAACCGCCCGAAATCAAAACTGCATAAATCAAATATTTATTATTTAAAATTCCTGTTAAAAATAAACTTCTATCTGACTTACACGAAAATGCAAAAAACAATTCAAAGAAAATCGCCGTACTAATTGCCATAGTTCTCGCGACATCAATTCCGAAATTGATTGAACCATAATTAAAAATCCAAAGAGAAGAGGACACCATCAAAAACCCGGCAACCACAATTGATTTCCAAATTCCAAAAAGTAAACTATTATTTTTTGGCTTATATTTCATAATATTTTTCTCAGCAGGCTCAACAGCTAATGCTAACGCTGGCAAAGAATCCGTCACAAGATTCATCCATAAAATCGCAAGTGGCAAAAATACGAGAGGCATCCCAAACATCAAACCCAATATAATAACAGACACCTCGCCGACATTCGCCGCCAACAAAAATTTAATTGATTTCTTCAAATTAGTAAACACTCGACGACCCTGTTGAATCGCCTTAATAATCGACGCAAAATTATCATCAAGTAAAACCATGTCTGAAGAATCCCGAGCAACATCACTTCCACGAATTCCCATCGCAATTCCAATATCTGCTCGCTTCAAAGCCAAAATATCATTAACACCGTCGCCGGTAACCGCAACCGTTTCATTTTGTTTCTTTAAAATATCTACAATTTTCAATTTTTGTTCCGGCGTAACTCTCGCAAAAATCATCTTAGTCCGAACAACTTTATCCCATTTCTCGTCGGTTAATTTGTCCAATTCTCGTCCCTCAACAACCTCTCCCTTTAACCCAATTTTTTCGCCAATTGTCTTCGTCGTAAAAGCCGAATCGCCTGTGATAATTTTAATTTTAATTCCAGCCGCAATCGCTTTTTTAATCGCCTTAGCAACCTCTTTCCTCGGAGGGTCAATCATACCCACAAAACCAGAAAAAATCAATCTTTCTTCGGCCTCCTTCTGATTTAAATTTCTAATCTGTCGAAACCCAAAACCCAAAACCCTCAAGCCCCGACCTTCCATATCTCTCAAAACCTTTACTAACTCACTCTTTCTTTTACTTGACATTAATCTAACCTTCCCCTCAACAAACTCTCTTGTGCATCTATCCAAAACGAAAAGTGGTGCTCCCTTAACATAACTAGTTTTAATGCTCCCATTTCTCCGAACAATCGACATCATCTTTCTCGTCGAGTCAAAAGGAAATTCTTTAACTTTAATATTTTTCTCAGTCAATTTCTTCTTGTTTAATCCAATCTTTTTCCCTGCCCGAATCAACGCCACTTCAGTCATGTCTCCCAAAATTTCGTCGCCCTCATCTCGTGCATTATTACACAAAATCCCAATCTCTAAAACCCGCCTCTCATCTTTCGACGACGGACTCCAAATTTCGTCAACACTTAAACTTTCCTCAGTCAAAGTCCCAGTCTTATCCGTGCAAATTACCGTTGCTCGGCCCAAAGTTTCCGCCGCGGGCAGTCGCCGAATCAAAGTATTAACCTTATGCATCTGCTTAATCGCAACCGCCAAACTAATCACAATAATCGCAGGAAGTGCAGAAGGAATAGCCGCAATAGCTAAACTAACAGAAACTAAAAACATCTCAAGCATCCCAATCCCAAAATAAACCCCGACAACAAAAGCAAAAGCAACTATCACCAAAATCGCAATCGAAATATTCCTGGAAAAAATATTTATCTTTTTCTCAAGTGGCATAATCTCATCCTCAGTTTTCTGAACTAATTCGGCTAATTTTCCAAATTCGGTTCTGTGTCCAGTTTCAACAACAACGGCTGTAGATTTTCCTCTAGCAATAGATGTCCCAGCATAAATCATATTTTTCCTATCCGCCAAAACCACATCACTTTCCAAAATCCCAGTCAACTTATCAACGGGGAAACTTTCTCCACTTAAAACAGCCTCGTTAACTTGTAAATTTTCCAAACTCAAAATTCGGCAGTCCGCCAAAACTTTATCGCCAACATTTAGAAAAATAATATCACCCGGAACCAACAACCCAGAATCAATTTCCATCTGAACTCCGTCTCTCAAAACCGTAGCCTTATATCTTAAACTTTTTCGCAACTTTTCAATAATTTCTTCAGCCTTGTATTCTTGCACAAACCCAATCCCAGCATTCAGAAAAACAATAGCTCCAATTACAACAGCGTCAATAAGATGTCCAATCATCGCTGATATAACTGCGGCAACAATCAAAATATAAATCAACAACGAATTAAACTGTTTCAGAAAAATCATCAACAAATTCTTACCCTTATATTTATGAATAATATTTTTCCCAAACTTTGCAAATCTCTTTTGCACCTCATTCTTAGTCAGTCCATTTTCAGAACTGTCCAAATTTTTTAACACCTTCTCACGAGATTGAATATGCCAATCCATAAATTACCTAAGATATATTACATTATAAATTTACCCTTCAAAAGCCATAATTCTTCAATCCAAAAATCTTACAATTCAACTTTTAATAAACGCTAAATTTTATAGTCAACTTCTTATTCAATTAAAAATAATAACAAAGTTTATAAAGTTTATATTAATATAAAATTATATGGATACGAAAAAAAGATTAACAATTTTGGTTGTGATTGCGGTGATTTTAGCAATAACAGCAATAGTATTAAATATTACAGACTCAGAAATTCCGACGACAAGAAGCTCATCTGATGCAGACCAAGGTAATGGGGGAGTTATCGGAGTTGATATAATACCTGGGGAAATAGAAGATAAACTACTAGAAGAATCAGGGACGGGACAACCATGAAATTAGACAGAACAGAAATTATAAGTTATATATCGGTAGCAGTCATAGTTATATCATTATTTTTCATAGGCACAGAAATCACGGGATATGCATCATCTACGGGAAACGAGACAGGATTAGTCAACGTCACTATTTTAACATCAGCCGCACTCAACTTTAGCACAGCTCTTCTTGATTTCGGCCCCGGGTATGTAAATGTAGGACAAGTAGGAGCAACAATAGATAGTGAGGGAAATCAAGGCGAAGGAACATGGGCCGCACAAACTGGGGAATTAGTTCTAGAAAACATAGGAAACATAAATGTAAGTTTAACACTGTCAACAAATAAGACCGTAGCTGATTATATTGGAGGAACATCTCCAACATTCGAAGCAAAAGTGTCAAATACAACTGGCAATACTGGAGCATGTACAGGTACTCAGGTATTCGGTTCATACGCGGAAATTAATCAGACTCTTCAAACAGCATGTGGAAAATTAGCATTCGACGGAGACTTCGACGAAATTGATATTAACTTTAGGTTATATATTCCTAACGACGCGGAAGGTGCAAAGACAATAGGAATAATTGCTATAGGCACTACGTTGTAGAGCTGATGAGGAATGTATTAATTTATAAACAATAATTTCCTATTTAGTTAATGAGAGGTGATATTATTTTTGGATTGTTTATTTTGATGGTTATTTCTGCTGAAATTATTTCTGCTGGAGGAGTGGGGATTAGTCCGGCTTATTATAAAGAATTTTTTGAACCTAACATGGAAAAGACATTTACATTTAATGCTTTTAATACGAGAGCAGAGGAGGGAATAAATATTTATGTTAAAGGAGATCTTGCAGATTATGTTACATTAAGTAATGCGTATTTTTTGGGTGGTGGGGAATTTATAGTTACAGTAAAATTGCCGGCAAAAATTGACAAGCCAGGAACACATAAGATAATTATAGGAGCAATAGAAGCTAAAGATGAAATAGATGGAGGAACGGTTGGTGGAATTGCAGCGATACAAGGGCGGATTGATGTACTAGTTCCATATCCAGGAAAATATTCTGAATCGATGTTTAAAATAAATAATATTAATGAAGGAGAAGAAGCAACTTATGAAGTAGAGACTGAGAATTTAGGAAGTCAGGATTTAGATGTAAAGACTACAATCGAAATTTATAAAGATAATGTGTCAGAGGTAATTTTGACAAAGAAATTAAAAGAAATAATTATTAGACCAAAGGAAATTTCTCATGTAATAGAAACAATAGACACTCGGAATCTTCCTCCGGGGGAATATCAAGCTATTGCTACAATTGATTGGGGACAAATAGATAAAATAAATCAAACTTTTCGAATTGGAGAATTCTTGGTTGAAATTACTGACTATGATTATCAATTCGAAGAAAACAAAATCAACGAATTCAACATAAAAATACAAAATAAGTGGAACACAAAAATAGACAAAGTATTTGCTACAGTGTCGATAACGGATGAAGGGAGGTTCCTGAATAGTTTCAAAACAGTTTCGGTAGACACAAAACCATGGGAAGTAAAAAATCTAACAAGTTATTTCGATACTACAGGACTTGAAACAAAAAGATATACCGCAAACATAGTTTTGAATTACGGCGAAGAAGTTTCAAGCAAACTAATAGCAATTTATATAAACGAATCTCCGAAAGAGAGATACACAAAATATATTATAATAGCAACAATAATAGCTCTAAGTATAATAGTAACATTCATCTACTTAATATTAAAAATAATAAAGCTAAGAAAAAATGCAAAGAAAAAATAAAATCCTATTGTCATTATTAATAATTGGGGGAGTTGTGTTTATTTTCATAAACAGTCTCACGTTAAGTAAGGAAGTAATTTCAACAAAGTTCGTCTTGGGTAAAAACATGGGTTTCGATCTGTCGCCAGGAAAATTAAACTTCGGGCAGATAGTTCCCGGCAATGGTGCATCAAGGACAATAAAAATAGAAAATAATTTTGAGGATATAATTAAAGTTTCAATAAAATCTTCAGGAGAAATATCAAAAAATATAATTGTTTCGGAGAATAACTTTATCCTAAATCCCTCAGAATCAAAAAATATAACATTCTCCGTATATACCGATGGACTAACAGAATTCAGAAGTTATGAAGGAAAAATAATTATTGTATCTAAGAAAGCCTAAACCCCCTCTTTAGCTCCTTCTCCAACCGAGACACTTTCAATCTCCCTAGTGCTTTCAATTCGTTTCAACTTAACTTCTTCATCGGCCTTTTCAGCCAAAGCTCTCATTTTTTCCTCAATTGCACTCTCTCCAGATTTCAACTCACTCTCTTTCTTTTCTCGAGCAAGCCTTTTCTTTCGCGGTTCTTCCAAAATCAATTTCTCTCCAACAAAATCCTCAAGACTAGGTAGCGGTTTATCAATCTTGTGTGCCTTCATATATTCCCTTGCCATCAACCAAAAAAATAACCCAAGCGACTTGTTCGATTTATTATTTCCAATCATCACCACATCAATATCCGCAGTATGATTATTAGTATCACAAACGCCAACAACGGGAATTCTGATATTCTTTGCATCCGCCAAAGCATTCTTATCTAACCAGGGGTCGCAAATAACAATCATCTTTGTTTCAATAAAATCATCCAGCACAGTATTAGTCAAAACCCCCGACGGATATTTCTTCGTATAAGTTCGAACCCCAGTTAATTCAGCAAACATTTTTGCCGCCCTCCAGCCAGCCTCTCTTTTGCAAACCAAAGTCCAATCACTCGGCTTGAATCGCTTAATAAAATCAATGCCATCAGCCAATTTTTTATCAACCAAAAGTGTGTTCAAAATCGCAAGACCATCAAGCCTTCTCCTATAAACATATTTTCTCATCGTCGGTGTAATAACCTTCGTCCCCAAATACGACGCCGTCTTAATATAATCCTCAAGAGGAGTCAAAATCGTCTGGTCTTCTTTTTTATCGCCAACATTTTGTTCATCAGATGACTCGTCTATGTTAATATCTTTTGTAGTTTCTTCTTTTCTGTTCGCCATTTTAATAAATTATAATTCCGCTCAGGAGTGAACGCTACTACTCGTTTCCGAGCCCCGCACCTGATACGTACAATAAAAAAGAAATTTTAGTTTATAAGTTTACCTATTCTTTTCAACTTTTCCCAATCTCTTTTTTATCTGAACAATTTCTGCATCCTCTTCAATATTGAATATTTTTTCCAAAATAATTAACCCAACAAAAACTAAAATAAAAGTAAAAATAAATCCTTCTAAACTTAACCTTTTTATTTGAGAAAAATCTAAATCAAAAAAT
>CBDVEE010000036.1:0-6455 GCA_965372925.1 uncultured archaeon | reverse complement strand
GTTATGCCGAGAGATAATTTTATTCCTTTGAAAATCAGAGTTAAAAGTATTTTTAATATAGTAAAAGAACACATGGGCAATGGAAATAATCATATAAAATTCTCACATCTTTCTCCAGACAAAGAAGAAAAACTCGCATCATTTGTCCCGATATTACATCTTGCAAATAATAGTAAAATATTCCTAAGACAACAGACACACTTTCAAGAAATTCATATAACTCTAAAAATTCACAACGATGAACTCAGGGAATTAGAAGAAGAGTTGGGAATTGTGGAAGAGGAAAATTTAATCACCCAAATTTCTTAAAATTTCACCCTCACTCAAAAATTCTTCGTCCCCACTTTTCATATCTTTAACTTTGAATTTCTTTTTCGTAACTTCTTCTTTGCCGACGAAAATAACTTTTTCGATACCTTTAGAATTTGCATAATCCATTGCTTTCCCAATTGATTTATCTAAAATAAGATTCACTGAAATTCCGTTATCTCTTAATTTTTCAGCTAATCTAATTGCAGTTTCATCTTTATCGATTGAAATAATCTGAATCTTGGTCGCATCTCCTTTAATTTTTGATAATAAGAATATTGGTTCTAATCCAAAAGAAATTCCCGTGGATTGAATCTCATCGATAAGATAATTTCCGCCACCGCAAAGAGAAACGGTTAAATCTTTTGACCAAATTTCGAAAATTGTCCCGTTGTAATATGAAAGTCCTCGTGACAAAAACGGTCTAAACTCAACTTCAAATCCATAAGTTTTACAATTTGTTTTGAGCTCCTTGATTTCCTTATAAAAAGAATATTTCTCAAAAAACTTTTCTTTCTGCTGAAAAATTTTCATTAGCTTTTCTGCCCCAAGTGGTTTCAGTTTGTCGGCAACTTCTTTCGTCGTCGATTTATCTAACTTATCTAACTCCTTAATTACCTGTTCCCTATTTTTCTCCTCAATATTTTCCGACACCAAAATTTCATTAATTAATTTTCTATTATTTACATAAATTTTTACAGGGAAACCTAATTTCTCAAAAATATTTTTCCCGAGTTTTAAACATTCAGCCTCGTCCTTTATTGAACTTCCAATAACATCGGCATCACACTGAATAAACTCTCTCAACCTCCCTTTTCTCGTCGGCTCATCCCGAAAAACTTTCCCAATCTGAAATTTCTTATACGGCAACTTCTGATTCTTCGCAATCCTCTTTAACTGAAAAGTAAACTCATATCTCAACGCTAACTTCCGTTTTCCTCTGTCTTCAAGTTTAAAAATATCCCTTACCGCCTCGTCGTTAATATTGTCTCCTTTTACAAATTCCTCAAATTCAATTGTCGGAGTTTCAGCTGGTTCAAATCCATAAAGTTCAAACTGCTTCTGAATAATCTTTTTCATTTTCATCCGCTTCAGGGCGTCTTCGCCAATAAAGTCCTGAAACCCTTTAACTGTCTGTGTTTTCATTTGAATCTATATACTCCTTTAATTTTAAGAACACTTTGGTTTTCATACTAGCATCTCTTTTCTCTTCATTATTCATATCAGCAAGAGTTTTATTATAACCTTTTCTTTGAAATAAACAATCCCACCCATAACCATTATTCCCAGTTGGACTAACAATACAACCTTTCATCTCTTCCTCAAAAAAAACAATTTCAGACCCATCACTATAGCCAACCATAGTTTTTGCGATGGCACTTCTATCTTCAAACTTAGCAACTAAATTAAAAATACCTTCAGTTCCCAAAGCATCTAAAAACCATTTTATAAAAGGTCCAGGTAATCCACCTAAGCAATTTATACAAAGCGAAACATCTTCACAAAAGAAACAACCATTAGAAATTTTAGTAGCTTCATTTAATTTTTCTTCTATAATTTTTTTGGGGTCTAATTCTTGAATTTCGGGAAGATCAAAATCAATTTGTTCAATATTGGGAATAATATCCTTTGCCTGTTTAAACTTTCCTTTGTTCCCAGTTATAAAATAAAGTTTTTCTTTCACCATTTTGTTTTACTCTCCGAAGGTAAAGTCTTCTCCGATGATTCCATCTTTTCTAAAGAAGAGATGGAAGGCGAGAATCGAACTCGCGTCTCACGGACCACAACCGTACATTCTACCATTGAACTACAACCATCATTATATTTAGTTGGGAATTTGGTATAAAAAGTTTGTTGTCGGAGTTGTAACTAGAAAAATTCTTGCCCGAGATGGGGACAACTCCACATTTTTACCATGATAATTAAATTGATAGGTTGTTTTTAAATTTTTTCATTAAATTCCCTCACAAAAGATTTAATTCTCTTATTGATATCTAAATATACTTGGTCAAGTCTTTCTACTCTAGTTTTCCCACTTCGTGCCCATCCATCTTTCACGCTCCATTGTAGAACTTTTATGCCACGCTTTTCATAGCCCTTGAATAAATCTTTTGGAATATCATCTGCTACTAAAATTATAATTTTTTGTTTTGGTAACAAATTTCTATCTAAAGTTTTTACTTTTCCGATTTTTGCTTTATATTTTTTTAAAACAACTGTCAAATCCAAATCTTTTTTATACTTTCCCCCAAAGACACCAGCACTTATAGCCTTCCAATTTTTATTTTTATTTTGTTTATTGAAAAGGTGTTCTGCAACTTGGCTTCTCGTTTTATTGTAGGCACAAACAAAAATAATACTATTCACCATTATCAGAAAACAGCTTCTTGCTACTTAAATCTTCGCAAAATAAAAAATTGCGTCGGCGATTTCTCGCCCGACGGCTTTAAAAAAACAAAAAAGTTGTGTGAGTCTACCCCAACCTAAATTAATAGATATGTGAGGGTAAAAAGTTTAAGCCGTTTCTTCCGAAGTCTCAGTCTCATCTGCTGTAGCAGTGTCTTCTGTTTCTTCTTCGGATCCAGCTTCTGCTTCCTCGGTTGTCTCGGGCGTAACTTCTTCAGCTTCTTCAACCGCTGGTTCTTCGCTTGCCTCTTCAGCAGGCTCTTCTTCAGCAGATGCAGTTTCCTCGCTATCTTCCTCAACCGGAGTTTCAGCAGTTTCTTCCACAGGAGTCTCAGTCGATTCCGCCTCAGGGGCAGTCTCAACGGATTCCGCAGGGGTTACTGTTTCTTCTTCCATCAATGAGAAAATCAAAAATTCTTTATAAAGATATAGGTACCCCTATTCATAACAACTTAAATATTTAAAAACTTTTTATAGTTTAATATCGTGGAAAACTTATGGTGTTGCAATATAAAGACAAATTAGCGACGAGATGGAAAAAATATCCGGGTAAGGACAAAATCGAGGATGTCCCTAATAAATATGATTTTCGACTTCTCAGCGAAGATAAAACGAAAGTTCTAGTTGAAAAAGGAAGTTATGAAAAAGTCATAAAGCGATTCCGTCAAATAGAATTCTTTAAACATACACTCCTATAGTCTAGTGGTCAAGGATATTTATTCGTAATTTGCACCTCATAAAATATTTTGAATTTTATTTTAGTTTTATTCGGAGCGAATCACTCACCCTCTCAATCGGCAACGACCCGGGTTCAAATCCAATAACAAGTTTTAAAAATCAAATTCAATGTTTGAATGTATGCTCCTATAGTCTAGTGGCCAAGGATATTGCCCTTTCACGGCAACGACCCGGGTTCAAATCCCGGTGGGAGCGTTTTGTTTTTGGGATTTGAACATTTCAAATTGGAATTCGGGGAATTTCATGCACAGCCGAGGTGAGAGTGTTCTAGTTATTTAATTACATAATTATCAAAAATATCTTTTAATAAGTAATGGTTCAAAAATAAACCTCAATAAACCTTATAAACGCCCAAAATCTTAACACGCATGAAAGAGGTAATAAATGATGAGGATTTGGACACCCCTAGTCCAAAAATTTGTTTTTTAAGCACATTTCCCCCGAAGGAATGTGGAATAGCCACATTTACACAAGATTTGTCCTCTGCAATGAATCGGGAATTCAATCCAAAATTAAAATCGCGAATCATAGCTTTAAATGATGATGCTCACTTCTATAATTATGATAAGAATGTCATAATGGAAATAAATAAGGACGACATAGACGATTACATTAACAAAGCAAAAGAAATTAATCAATCAAAAGAAATTAAGTTAGTTTGTATTCAGCATGAATTTGGAATATTCGGCGGAAAATGTGGTAATCATCTCATCCCCTTTTTAGAATTAATCGAAAAACCAGTCGTAGTAACTTTCCATTCGATTCTTCCAAATCCTGACAAAACAATAAAAAGAATTGTGAAATCTCTCTGTGATAAAAGTTCGGCCATAGTAGTTATGGCAAGAACGGCCATAGAGATTCTAAAAAATGATTATGAAATTGATGAAAATAAACTTCATTTTATCCCGCATGGTATTCCTAGTGTTCCATTTGTTTCACAAGAGGCTTTCAAAAAAAAATTACACCTTGAAAATAAAATTGTCTTATCAACTTTTGGATTTCTGAATAAAGGAAAAGGAATAGAATATATGATACGTGCTCTTCCAAAACTTGTTGAAAAATATCCCAATATTCTATATTTAATAATAGGAGAAACTCATCCTGTTGTAAGAAGGGAGGAGGGTGAGAAATATCGAAATGAACTCATGCGAGAAATAGAAAAACTGGGTTTGAAAAATAATGTAAAATTCTATAATAAATATTTAACGCTTCAGGAAATAATTGAATGTCTCCTCTCGACGGATATTTATGTCTTTACTAATCTTGATAAAAATCAAATAGTAAGTGGAACATTATCTTATGCAATGGGTTGTGGCAGAACAATTGTGTCAACTCCAATTATATATGCAAAAGAATTTTTAGCTAAAGACAGGGGAATTATAGTTGAAGAGAAAAATCCCGAGATATATACCCAAAAAATCGATAAAATTCTTTCAAATCCAGAACTGAAAAAAACAATTGAAAGAAACGCTTACACTTACACAAGATCAATGACATGGGCAAATGTTGCAATTGGCTATCTAAAAGTATTCAACAAAGCCCTAAAATTAAAAGATGAAATAATAGACGAATTTCCTGAAATAAAATTAGACCACCTCGTGAACATGACAAATGACTTCGGTATAATACAGTTCGCGGACAACACTGTCCCCAACCTAAGCTCCGGATATACAATAGATGACAACTCCCGTGCACTAATAGCAGCAGTTCTTCATAATAAAATCTTCAACTCTAAAACGTCCTTTGTCCTTTCAAACATATATCTTAAATTTATCGAACACTGCCAAGACGAAACAGGCAACTTTCAGAACAATATAGAAAATGAGAATGAAATAATAGATTCTCACAGCGAAGATTCATTAGGAAGGGCAATCTGGTCATTAGGATACACCATTAATAAATCAAGTAATCCGGAACAAATACAAAAAGCAGAAAGCATCCTAAAAAAATCATTGAACATTCTAGGAAAAATAAAATCTCCAAGAGCGGTCGCATTCTCAATAATCGGATTATATCATTACAATAAAAAAATTCCAAAAAATGGAACAGTAATTCTAATACAAAATCTTGCAGATTATCTAACTGAATGCTACAAAAATGAATGCTCGGAAGATTGGAACTGGTTCGAAGAAATTATCTCATACTCAAATTCAAAACTACCTGAAGCATTATATTTGGCATATGAAACAACAAAGAATAAAGAATATTTAGAAATTGCGGAGAAATCTTTGAACTTTTTGGCGGAATTAATATTTATTGATGATAAATTATGTTTGATTGGACAAAATGGTTGGTGTAAAAAAAATGGGAAAAGGGCATTCTTCGACCAGCAACCGGTCGATGCATCATCGCTGGTCCACACATTCCTAACAGCATATTCGATAACGAGTAACGAAAAATATTACGAAAAAGCAATTTTCTCTTTTAACTGGTTCTTCGGGAAAAACCACCTCAACCAAATAGTCTACGACGAAACAACAGGTGGTTGTTTTGATGGGCTTGGAGAACACTCAGTAAACCTTAACCAGGGAGCAGAATCCACATTATCTTATTTAATCGCAAGACTATTTATAGAAGAGGCAAAAAAAGGTGCCTAATTTAGTATTTAGGTTATTTTTCATCAAATATTTTCATCATTTACAATTAAGATAGCATTAAAAAGCTTTAATTCTTACAATTTAAATGACTTGGACAAAAATCAATAATTTTGTAGAAATGCTTGAAAACCCGGTTTTAGGATCCAAAAAATTTGATACTAACGAAAGATTTATGGCATTATGCATTGATCATTCTTCAAAAGATTTATATCAAGGAATTGCAAGAGTTGTAATAAAAAGAGAAGGAGATGTTGATGTTGTTGGATTTATTGATAGAAGTAAATTAATACTGGTAGAAAGTACAGATTTGTTAAAATGGGATATTATTGGAGACTTAATAATTAAAGATATTGATAAAGTTATAAAAAAACTTGAGAATGATGAGATTTATTTTATTGGGTTAGA
>CBDVEE010000035.1:0-6523 GCA_965372925.1 uncultured archaeon | reverse complement strand
TTTTATTTAGCAACTTTCTTCGCCTCATATTTCGCCTTCTCGGCCTTAATAATATTTGATTTTCTAACCCACTTAACCTTCTTAGACAATCTTCCCATCTCCATATTTTTCCGACACTTTGAGCAACAATAATATCTAACCGAACCATCCTTCTGAACTACGGTAGTTCCTTTTGGGAATTCATACGCGTTTTTACAAAAAGAACAGACTGGCATTTTAATCCCTGCCTCCCCTACTTACTCTTTTACCCATTCTCCTTGCTTCAATTTCAGTTTCTCTTAACATTAAAATATCTCTTGGTTTTATAGGTCCTCGAACATTTCGTCTCATTGATTTTCCTCTATTTTTTCCTTGCAGGATTTTACATTTAACCTGGGTAATTTCACCACGAGTTCCGCCTCTTCCAAGAATCATTTCTACAATTGCTGGAACCGCACCCTCCTCAGTAAGTTTATCTGAACCTTTTGACCCGCCAACTTTCTTATCTTGTTTTTTCTCTTGTTTCTTATCTTTTTGGGTTGCCATTTTTATTTTTTCTTATGAAATATTTTCAATGTTAGTTTAGCCATCTTTGTTCACTTTATTAAATGGAATATTTACTCAATAGAATCAAGCTGAGCCTCGCCTACTTCAACAACAGCGACTGCTGCCGTAGGTCTATTGATTCCAACCGAAATTCCTAATTTCTCTCGTGAATCGACTTCAGTAAATTTAATACCTTTTTCTTTGCAAAGAATAGGTAAATGTTGTGTTAATTCTTTCGGGTCAACATCAGAGGCAACAACAACTAACTTCGCAACGTTTCGCTCGACACACTTAGTCACTTCATTTACACCTTTGTCAACTTTTCCGGTTTTAGCCGCTTTCTCTACAATATCATATATGGATGCCATTTGTATTAGTCCAATCGAGAATAAATCCTCGCGCCAAAGCGTTCATTGGTATAGCTTAAGCGAAATTTTGGTTTATAAAACTTCCTACTTCTCATTTCGCAATTTTCTCAACAAACCAGTTCCCTCAAAAATTAAAGGTGTAAAAATCTGAATTTCGTTACAATTCCCAATCCTACATCTTTCCCTCGCTTTTTCAACAGAATTAATCCCGCCACAAGCAATCAAATCAACATCCTCTTTAATTCTCTCGGCAAAATATTTCTGTACTTTCATAGATGAATTATAAACTACATTACCACTTCCTCCACCTTTCCCAGGAGAAACATCAATATATCTCGAATCATGATTAACAGTACTATTTGAAATAGTATACCCTTTAATCTTATATTCTTCCCCATCTCGAATAATCTCATCAATTTTAAATTCATTTAAATCAGGAGAAACCTTCAAATATACATCTTGCCACTCTCTCTTCTCTCTCAAAATAACATCTAATGCGTCTCTTCGCCAGTTCTCGTCCCAATTACTCTTGTCAATATTAGGACAAGAATCATCAAACTCAAAACGATTCGCATAAGGAACATCTCTAAAAATAGAAACCGTCTTCTCCAAATCCTTCAAAAGTGCATCTCCCTTTTTCCATGGAGTCAAGCCCAAATTAATAGTTAAGGGAATTCCATGTTCTCCATACTCATAAAGTCGCGAAGCACCCTCCTCTGCGCCAACATTAGGCCACCCTTCCCAATTAACCATAGACCCACTTTTAGGAAATCTCCACAAAGTCTGCCCAGAATTTCCCTTCCAATTATCAGCGGTGAAAGTTCCGACGACAACTCTATTAAACCCCAACAACTTCATAATTCTGGGATTAATTTCCGCATTCTTAAGAAAACCTGCAGCATTCGAAATTTCATAAGAGATCTCAATATAATTAGAACTATTATCCAAAACCAATTTATCCAAACCAAGAATCGACAAACCCCTAAGAGAATTCATAAATAAACCATGCGCAAATTTCGAATTTTTAGCATTCATCCTGAAAATAATAGGCTTAATCAAATTGTACAACCCATCAAAACCATCTCGCAAAATATTCATAAAAAATAAAAATGCCCAACTTTTATAAACAAATATATTCTCAATCATCTACTTCCACAAAACCTCAACGTCATCTGTCCTTTCCCTCGGTGAAATATCAACCTTGTCCAAATCAGTTTCAAAAATTCCTGCCTTATACATTTTCAATCCCAAATATCCAATCATCCCTGCGTTGTCTACGAGCAAACTTCTATCGGGGCAAAAAAACTTCACACCTCTTTCTTTACACATGATTCTGCACATTTCTTGTAATCTTGAATTGCAAGCAACACCTCCTCCGAGCAATAATTCTTTTTTTCCTGTGTGTGCTAATGCTCTCTCTGTCGCCTCGACCAACATTGCAAAAACAACTTCCTGCATAGAATATGATAAATCTCTGATATCGAAACCCTTGTCTAATAAATTTTTTAACTTTGTCTGCAATCCCGAAAACGCAACATCCATACCTTTGATAGAATAGGGAAGCTCTATTAACTCATTTTTATTTTTGCATTCTTCAGCTAATTTCTGAATTTGTGGTCCTCCGGGAAATCCAAGATTCATATAGCGAGCAATTGTATCAATAAAATTCCCAACTCCTAAATCCAGCGTCTCGCCAAAAACTCTATATTTTCCTGACTCATAAGCAATTACCTGAGTGTTTGCTCCGGAAGCATAAAGCATAACAGGGTCTTTCGCTCCGACCGTTTTGCCAATTTCCAAATGTGCGACACAATGATTAACCGCGACGATAGGAATGTTTAATTTCTCTGCTATCTTTTTTGTGAAAGCCATCCCTTCAAGTAAACACGGAGCCAACCCTGGAGCATTTGAAAACGCAATCGCTTTAATCTTGCCTTCATCAATCCCAGCTTCATTTAATGCTTTATTGTAAATTTCCGGAGCAACTTTTTTATGATGTTTTCTAACATCCATCGGAATCATTCCACCTTCTTTAGTTGTATAACTATCTTTAATGTTCGATAAAATATTTTCGTTCCAATCCAAGATAGCCACACCAAAAGTATGTGCCGTCGATTCAATTCCCAAGATGTAATTCATATCTAAGAAAGAAGAATGAAGTTTAAAAATATAGTTAAAAAAATAAAAGGGGAAACAACAAAAATAATAATGAACTCTTCTAAAAAAAGAGGAGCTCGTAAAATAAAAAATAAACCTTACTTCTTCTTGACAACTTTCCTTTTGACAGTTTTCCTTTTGACAGATTTCCTCCTGACAACTTTCCTTTTGACAACTTTCCTTTTGACAGCTTTCCTTTTGACAGCTTTCCTTTTGACAGCTTTTTTATGAGTTGTTTTTTTCTTGCTTGAAACTCCAACCCTAATCATTTTCGGAGATTGATTCGCAACAAAATTTTTTATTTGCTGACCTATCCTAGCCGATTTTTGAATAGTCTCTCTTATCCTCTTGTCTAACTTTATCAACTCATTATTAGACTTTTTAGCAGAAGATGCAAGTGTTGTTTTCGAAATTTTACCATTACTAAACTTCTTTTTCTCTCCATCAAAATCATTAATAACTATTTGTTTTTCATCTTGATAAGTTCTAATCATTTCACCGAGAGAATTAAGTTCTTTCACAGATTTCTCAAAAGAGGACTCATTCATCTTTTTTGTTTTTACCATTTTTTATAACCTCCTTTCACCTAAATAAACTACATATTCAGCATTTAAATAACTTTATTTTTGCGAATCTGTTTAATTATCATCATAAGTTACTTATCTCCCCTAACATTGAAACAAACTAACATAGTTTATAAATTTTCACATAACATATAAATACTATCATATTCTTTTTTAACCATGACTAACGAAAAAGAAAAAACTCTGATAGATTTTATTAAATTAGTTTCGCCAGGAACATCTCTCAGGACAGTGATTGATGACGTTGTCAGATCGGGGCTGGGTGCAATGATAGTCTTTAATACAAGTGAGCTTCAAAAACAAAATATGATAGAGGGCGGTTTTAGAATTAATAGTCGTTTTACATCTCAAAAACTTTTCGAACTTTGTAAAATGGATGGGGCAGTAATTATTTCTCCGGATTTAAAGCGTATACTTCACGCGAATGTCTTAATGAATCCAGATAATACTATTCATTCAATTGAAACAGGAATGCGACATAAATCTGCCGAACGAACCGCAAAGCAAGCTCGGACCTTCGTAATAGCAGTATCTGAAAGACGGAAAAAAACAACGCTTTATTATGGCTCATCACGATATTATTTAAAGACAACTGGAGAACTTTTGAGAAATATAAATTCAACTTTACAAATTCTTGAAAAGCAAAAAGAAATCTTAATTGAGTGTATTAATAGCTTGAATATTCTCGAAATGTCCGAGCTCGTGTCAATTAGTGATATTTGTAAAGTAATCCAGCGAGTTGAAATGATTTTGAAAATTTCCGAATCGGTTAAACGAAATTTTACTGAAATAGGAAAAGAAGGATATATTATGCACATGAGATACAGGGAATTATTGAGGGGGGTAGAAAAAACCAAATCTGAAATTCTAAGAGATTACGCAACCCTCTCGCTTAAAAAATCTAAAACTCTTTTGTCGAATTTAACATTCGAGGGACTTTTAGATATTGAATCAATTGCAAGATTAATTTTTGGAAAACCGCTCGAGGAAAATATCTCGCCAAAGGGTTTTCGATTTTTATTACATCTGACATTATCTGTAAAAGAAATTTCTCAAATGGTAAAAACATATCATAACCTGGAAAATATTTTAAAATTAGATTCGTCCGATCTTGAATTGATTCTCAAAAATCGAACTGATATAATCTATGAAGAAATTAGAAATCTTCGGGAACAAATATTAAGTGGGAAGGTAATTTATTAATGATATCTCAAGAACAGCTCCGTGAAATTAAAAACCAATTAGAATCTTCACAAAATCCATTATTTTTTTTTGACAATGATGTAGATGGTTTGTGTGCGTTTCTTATTCTCCGAAGAGCAATTGGGAGAGGCAGAGGTGTAGCAATTAAATCATTTCCGGATTTAAAAAAACAATATTTAAAAAAAGTTGAGGAATTAAATCCCGATGCAATTTTTATTTTAGATAAAGCTGAAATAAGTCCAGAGTTTGTAGAAGCCGTTGAACAGAAAGGTATACCGGTGACTTGGATTGACCACCACGAAACAAAAACCCCAAAAGAAACAATAAAAAAAACATTTTATTACAATTCACTTCCGAAAGCTGAACCGACAACTTACATTGCACAACAAGTTTTTAACAGACAAACAGATATCTGGCTTGCAACGATTGGATGTATTGGAGATGTATATATGCCAGATTTTGCAAAAAAATTTACAGAACAAAACCCGGAGTTACTACCTCAAAAAATTTCAGCATTTAATGCTCTCTATTCAACAGAAATCGGCAAAATAATCAGGATGTTAAATTTCGGACTGATGGATACAATCACAAATGTCGTCACTCTAATCAAATATTTATTTAAAGCAAATGGACCATACGACATCCTCGAAGAAAATCAATACACAAAACATTTCCATAAACGATATGCTGAATTAAATAAATTTTACAATAAACAAATTGAAAAAGCAGAAAAAATGTTTGACGGGGAATCAACTGTCCTTTTGTTTTCATATTCGGGAAATACATCAATGTCGTCCGAAATTGCAAACAGACTTTACTTCAATCACAAAGATAAGTTAATTGTCGTCATATTTAAACGCCAAGAAAAAGCAAACATCTCAATCAGAGGTAAAGATGCACTTAAAATAACAAAACAAGCAATTAAAAATATCAAAGATGCAACGGGCGGAGGACACGAAAAAGCAACGGGCGCAATGGTTCTGATTGACGATATTGAAAAGTTCAAAGCTAATATAGTGCAATTAACACAATAAATATTTATAAACTATTGTATAATTTTTCATGTATGAGAAAAGATGTGATAAGGGAAATTGCAGAACAAACCCATATCTATAAACCAGATACACCAATAGAAAATCATTTAGAATTCTGGCAACAGGCGACTTTGGAATATTCTCCTTCATTAGAAATTAATTTAGCTTGTGTGGATGACATAACACAAATACCTTCAAAAATTATTCCCGAAATAATTATCTTGGCAGAAGACGAGGATCGTGCAATGATGAATGAATCTCTTTGGAATTTCTCGATTGCCTCTCCCCATGAAATAATAGAAGATATTGAATACGGATTAGAAGCCGATAAAATTATGTTTGCGGAAACAGAAATGGCACAATCATTTATTGTAAGAGCAACCTATGGACATGCACAAAGTGGACATTCCACATTTTATAGAAAAAAACAAAACACATGCATAACAGATGTATTAAATGCCATAGAAAAAATAAGACCAAAAAATTTTTACGGATTAAATACAAGGAGGCATTTTCAAAAAACAAGTCAGGCAAGTATAGATAATATTGTATATTGTATGGAAGATTGGTTTGACCATACAGAACAAAATTTAAATAATATAAACTCAAAATCCAATATCATCCAACTTAAAAATAGAGACGGAACGCCCTT
>CBDVEE010000034.1:0-6615 GCA_965372925.1 uncultured archaeon | reverse complement strand
GGTTGGGGCACGCTGTACCCTCACAGATTTATTCTCAATATTGGTTGGGGCACGCTGATATAAAAGAAAGATAGGTTGGGGCAGACCCTCGGGGGGCGGGTACCTACATTTTGACAAAAACAATAACTTTATAAATATGTAGATACACCAATTTTTATGGTAGAACTTAAAGAAACTAAAAAAGGCAACAAGAAATATTTCTATCTTGTACATAGTTATAGAGAAGGAAAGTCCGTGAAAAAGAAACAGTTTTATCTAGGAGAAAATATCCCAAAAGACATTGAAGATAAGAAAAAAGAATTTATGCAAGGATTTTATAAGGAAAAGTTCTTGGGAAATATTGATAACATAAGAACAAATTTTAACAAAGAATACAATGCGATGCCCTTTTCTGCAAGAAAGAAAGCTAAAGATATTTTTTCAGTTAAGTTTACCTACAATACTCAGAGAATTGAGGGAAGCACCCTTTCGTTAAAAGATACTGCTAGGCTTCTGGACGAGGGGATAACTCCTTCTTCAAAACCTTTGCGAGATGTTAAGGAAGCTGAAGCCCACAAAAAAGTTTTTTTTGAAATGCTAAATTATGACAAGGACTTGAATTTGCAAATTCTTTTGAAATGGCATTCTGAATTAATGAGTCAGACTGCAAAGGATATTGCAGGAAAAACCAGAAATCACGATGTCGCAATCTCCCAATCGAAGTTTAAACCCCCTATGCATTTGGAATTAGGCATCTTATTGAAAGAGTTTTTTGATTGGTATAATAAAGAAAAAAGAACCTCTCACCCAGTTGAACTATCCGCCTTAGTTCATTTAAAGTTTGTAACTATTCATCCCTTCACAGATGGAAACGGAAGAATCTCTAGGCTAATGATGAATTTTGTGTTGAAAAAATTTAACTTTCCAATGTTAGACATTCCCTATATAAAAAGAGATAGCTATTATAATGCTTTAGAACGGTCCCAGATAAATAAAGATGACAATATTTTTATTCAGTGGTTTTTCAGAAGATATTTGGCAGAACATAAGAAATATTTGAGATAATAAATCTATTTATCCAATCTCAATTAATATTTACCAATTTCCTTTTAGTCTACGCATCAGTGAACTCTGGGGGGGCGTGCCCCCCGTTCCCCGCTCTTAGTTGGTAATCCCCACAAATACCAAATTCCAATTTCTCCGGCTGTGCCCTCGAAACAAACAACATATAAAAAGCCCGTTAGATAATTTCTGATATGGATAAGAAACCTTATTCGCAGTATTTGAAAGAGAAATTTCCACCAAAGGAAGCGTTTGTTAAAAGAATGGAATTGCTTCTGGGTAAAGAGGAAGTTAAAAAGTTTTTCAATATCTCTTATACTAAAACTCCGAGTTCGATTAGATGTAACACTCTGAAAATTTCTGTTGATGATTTGAAGGCGAGATTGGAAGATTATGGTTGGAAGTTGAAACAGCCGTTTGCGAAGTTTCCTGAGGTTATGATTATTGATTCTAAATTAGAACCTGGAGAATTAGGAAAAACAAAAGAGCATCTGCTAGGGTATTATTATGTTCAGGAAATTTCGTCGATGTTGCCGATGCTGGTGTTACAACCCAATGCTGGAGATTTGGTTTTGGATTTGTGTGCGTCGCCGGGGAGCAAAACGACGCAAGCCGCGGCTATGATGGAGAACGACGGAACTATTATTGCAAACGAAATTAGCATGGGGAGGATTGGAATTTTGAATTCTAATTTGGAAAGATGTGGAGTTATGAATACAATTGTTACACGGAAAGAAGGCGTTGCTTTGTGTGAGAAATTTTTGAAGAAAACGCAATTTCGATTTGATAAGATTTTAGTTGATGCGCCATGTTCTGGCGAGGGAACTTTGAGAAAATCACCGAAGACTTTTCAGATGTGGAATATTAATATGATTAAGAAAATCGCCGGGACACAAAAAAGATTGGCTGAAGCGGCTCTAAAATTGTTGAAAGTTGGCGGAGAAATGGTTTATTCTACTTGCACTTTAGCGCCGGAAGAAGACGAGATGATTGTTGAGCATTTGATTAAAAATTTTAATATTGAGGTTGAGCAGGTTGTTTTGCCGTTGAAGTTTCGAGAGGGTGTTTGTGAATGGGAAGGCGTTGAGATAGATAAGAGTGTGAAAAATTGTTTGAGATTGTATCCGCAAGATAATAATACCGACGGGTTTTTTGTTGCAAAGATTCGGAAAATTAGTGATGATGAAAAGGAGGTGAATAAATGGAAGAAGAAAGAGAAGAAATAATTGTTGTAGCTTCGGGATATTTTGACCCTTTGCATGTTGGGCATATTGAGTGTTTGGAGCTGGCTAAAGAGCTTGGGGACAAATTGGTTGTTATTGTGAATAATGATAAGCAGTCTATCTTAAAGAAGGGCGCTGAGTTTATGCCGTTTAAAGAGAGAGTTAAAATTGTTGAATCTTTGGGAATAGTTGACGAGGTTTTTGAGTGTATTGATGAAGATATTAGTGTTTGTAAATCTTTGGCTGTGATTAAGCCTCATATTTTTGCGAAAGGTGGGGATAGAAATGTTGGCAATATTCCTGAGAATGCGGTTTGTGAATTGCACGGGATTAAAATCATAGATGGGCTTGGTGCTAAAATTCAGGCGTCTTCTAAGTTGATTAGAGATGCTAAGGAGAGTGAGTTGATATGAAGATTGCGATTATGGACAGGGCGAAGAAAAAGAAATTTATAGCGGGGCTTTCGGATTTGGGGATGAAGAAAATTCCTGAGCTTTTGATTAAGAGTGGAAAAGAACGAGTGCGGGCGTATTCTGGGGATTTGTCGACGGAGCAGATTATGGAGATTTGGCGGTTGTTGCCGATTGAGGGAGTCGGACTTTATGTCGGGAAAGATATGATTAATAGGAATGGAGTCCACGAAATTAGGTTGAGTTTGGATGGAATGCACACTTGGAAAGAACAGTTGACGGAAAGAGTTTTTGTTTTAAGTGAGGAGCAGGAAAAAAATTGGTTCTTGGGGAAAAATATTGAGCTGGATGATAATCAGGTCGGAAAAATTAGCGAGGGGTTTGTTTTGGTTAAGTCTGCAGATGAGAAGGATTTTGTTGGAACTGGGAAAATTGGGGGCGAGGATAAAGTATTGTTTGGATTTTTGCCGAAAGAGAGAAGAAGGAAAGAGCGGATGAGTTAGGAAGATATATAAATTTGAAAGAATCCGTTTATTGATGGATAGTTGGTTAAAATTTTTTGTTGGTATATTTATAATCTTAGGTTTAGCTGGTTTTGGAGTTTATGAACTTTATAATTTGGTCGATTATATTGCTGAAACGAAATCCAATAATAATACTGCAGGTGAATATAGTGATGAGATTTTTATTGAAGATAATTTTTCAAAAGTAGAGGGGCTTCACTGGTCGCATATGCCGATTAGTTATTATATTTATGAAGAATGTGGGGAATATGAAATTTCGAGAATGGAGCAGGCGTTCGATAAAATTCAGGCTGATTCGTACGGAGTAATTACATTTGAGAAACATAACAGCAGTGTTGTGTCAGATATCGAGGTGAAATGTTCGTTTTTGGAGAATTGCTATAAAAAAATGAGTCATGGAGATTCTATTTGCTCTCATGATTTAAGTAAAGTCCAGCTTGATATTAAAGGAAATATAATAACGAAGGCGAAGATTGAACTTATTGGATTAGCTGAGTTTGCGGAAACTACACACAAGGTACCATCTGGTTTTGTTAATGTGACATGCGGATATTTAAATAGAGAGCTTCATGCGTTGCTAAGAGCATTCGCATATCCTGAAAATTCAAACAGCGATAGTATAATGTATGTTCTCGAGGGTTTTTTCCCGGGACAAGAACAATACGATATTAGAAATTGTACAGGAAACGCCAAAGAAATTGACCTTGACATTTTGTCCGATTTGGTTGAAAATTATGGGGATGTTTAATTAATCAACCAATGTTTCCAATTCTTTTCTTTTTTTATGTCCCCAATAAGCAAGGGCGGGGGGAGCTAATAAAATTGTAGGCACTATTGATTCTAATGGTTCGGGAGTTCCTTTGATGGAATGGATTAAATAGGTCAAGCCAATGGTCAATGTAGAAGGTATAGTAAAAGAAGCTACTTTTGCTATTGTGTTACTTTGAAAATATTGCGCAAGATTTTCACACATTTTCATCATACTTCCACCTATCGAAAAAGTATAGGCAGCTTGTTTTGAAGCTGCAATTAATGCAGAGTTAAAACCATACTCAGAATTAATGTAATAAACTGCTCCTCCCATAACTAGAGCTCCAATGGAACCCATTTTAAAATCAAAAAATTTGCTACTACAATTTATATTTCTCTTTAAAGTGGGCTTATCAAGTTCATCAGTCATAATCTGCGTAACTATATAGTAGTATATAAATACTTCTATTTTTATCAACACCCTTTATTCTGGCTTTGATATCTCAAAATCTAATTATGTTTTTCTCTGACTTCATAATCTTTAAATAGATTGTAAAACTTATTATTTTATGGAAAAATCAGAAATTGAATCATATGTGAAGGCCGGAGAGATTTCAAAAAAGGTTAAGGAATTTGCCAGAGAAATTATTAATCCTGGGGTGAAACTAATTAATGTAGCCGAGGCTGTTGATGCTAAAATTTTTGAACTTGGGGGCGAGCCAGCGTTTCCTGTTAATTTATCTATGAATGAAATTGCGGCACATTATACTCCTGCGCCCGGAGATGAAACAGTCGCTGAAGGAATTTTAAAAATTGATGTTGGCGTGGCTGTTGATGGATATATTGCGGATACGGCTTTTTCGATTGATTTGACGGAGGATGGGGAATTCAAAAAGATGATGGAATTGAATGAAAAAATTTTGACGAATGTTATGGATGAAATTAAAGCAGGAACGGAGGTTCGTGAGATTGGTGAAATTTGTCAGAGGACGCTTGAAGAATGGAATGACAAAAACGATAGTAATTTTTCTATAATTAAAAATTTGTCCGGACATTCGCTGGGGCAAAATAAGATTCACGCGGGGTTGACAATTTCTAATTATAGAAATGAGAATAGAAATATTTTGGACGGAGCTTTTGCAATTGAGCCGTTTGTGACAACTGGCGTTG
The DNA here is from genome assembly GCA_965372925.1 of uncultured archaeon. GTDB lineage: Archaea > Nanobdellota > Nanobdellia > Pacearchaeales > GW2011-AR1 > JAGVXH01. The sequence continues at coordinate 1,497 of CBDVEE010000034.1, read as the reverse complement.
GAGATATTTATGAGGGACGAGTCGGAGGAATTTATGTTTTGCAATCTGATGCTCCGGTTCGTGACAGAGATGCTCGTGAAGTTTTGAAATTTATCAAGGAGAAATTTATGACAAGACCATTTTGTCTTCGCTGGCTGGCGAAAGCAGTTGGTAGTGAGTTGTTGGTAGTGAGTAGTGGGCTGACTGAAAATAGATTGAAATTTATTTTGGCGATGTTGGTTAAGCAGGGAGTTTTGTATGAGTATCCGATGCTGATTGAAAAAAGCAAGGCACCTGTTAGTCAGTTTGAAAATACTTTTGTGATTGCCGACGGAAAAACTTTGTGTACGACGGGGTGATTTAACTCACTCCAACTTAGCCAACTCTTCAAATAATTTTTTCTGTTTTCGGTTCAGTTTTTTAGGAGTTTGTATTTTTAAATTAATGAATTGGTCGCCGGTTCTGTAGCTATTAACGTTTTTAATTCCTTCGCCTTTCAATCTGACTATCGTTCCGGACTCTGTTCCTGAGGCTATTTTGATTTTTTTGGTTCCTGTTAGTGTAGGAATGGAAACATTGCAACCCAGTGTCGCCTGTGAAAAAGTTATCGGGAAATCCATATAAATATTATCATCATCTCTCTTGAAAATTTTGTGAGGTTTAATGCTAATTACAATAAATAAATTTCCGTTTCTCCCATCTTTAATTGCGTCACCTTTCCCTTCAACTCTTATCATTTGATCGTTGTCGATCCCTTCGGGGATTTTGATTTTGATTTTGATTTTATCGTTGACAATTCCTTGCCCGTTACAGTGTCGGCATTTTTGTTTTGGGATTTTTCCTTCGCCGTTACATTTATCACAAGTTATTACCTGACGAAAAATACCAAATGGCGTTCTATGGTTGACTGTGATTCTGCCCTCTCCATGACATTTATCACATCTCTCTAACTTTTTGTCTTTTGCTCCAGTTCCTCCACACGATTCGCACGAAATATTTTTTCTAATTTCAACTTCTTTCTCGCATCCGAATACAGCCTCTTTGAAATCGATTGTTAATCCATATTGTAGATCTGTTCCTGTTCGGACGCTATGTCCGCCCCGAAATGAACCTCCGCCAAAATGGCTTTCGAATAAATCTTTGAAAATATCTGAGAGATTATCTCCACTAAAACCACCAGAACTTCCAAAGCCACTGAAATCCGAATTTCCAAAACCTTGACCAGAAGCATCATGCCCGAAAGAATCATATTGTGTTTTTTTCTTGTCGTCGCCCAAAATAGCATATGCTTCACTTATCTCTTTGAATTTTTCTTCATACTTTTCTTTCTTGTTTTCCGGAGCTCTATCGGGATGATATTTTAACGCTAACTTTTTATAAGCTTTTTTAAGAACATCTTTAGTTGCACTTTTATCAACTCCCAGAATTTCATAATAATCTTTTTTCTCCATAATTCTACAAGTTTATTTTTAAAATTAAAAATAAATTAGTGCCCTCTGTTTTTTATCCTCGGCTTCT
>CBDVEE010000033.1:0-6710 GCA_965372925.1 uncultured archaeon | reverse complement strand
GTGAATAGGCATCCTTGGCCACTAGACTAACGGAGCATTATAGAAAATAGTCAGAGTGGCTTTTAAAACTTACGCCGTCGAAGTGAGAGGGTGAATAAAAGTTTGACTAAATTTTCCATTTAGCGTTTTCCTGAACGATTTTTCCATCGAGGATTATTTTTGCCTTTCGCATGTCTTTGACAATATCCCAGTGAATTATAGAATCGTTTCCACCGCCGTTGTCTTTATAGGCTGCTCCGAGAGCGAGATGAATTGTTCCACCCATTTTTTCATCAAATAAAAGATTTTTTGTGAATTTTGTTATTTTTGGGTTTAGCCCGATTCCGAATTCTCCGACGTAGGATGCGTTCTCGTCGGCGTTTAACATTTCTTTTAGGAAGTCTTCGTTTTTTGATGCGGTTGATTCAATTACTTTTCCGTCTTTGAATTTTAGAAAAATATCGGTCACTTCTTTTGCGGATGCTATTGCAGGATGGTCAAATTTTATCCAGCCGTTTAAAGATTCTCTGACGGGTGCCATGAAAACTTCTCCCATTGGAATATTGTCGCCATCTAAATCGGATTTTGCGAGTTTTCCATGAATGTCAAATTTCAAATCAACACCATCGCCGATTAGATAAACTGACTTACCTTTTTGGAATTTTTTTAGGATTTTATTTATTCGTTTTCCTATTTTGTTCCAGTCTTGAAGGCAGGCGCCGTAGACGAAATTTTCGTAGTCGGTTAAACTCATTTCTGCTTCCTGAGCTAAAGCTTGGCATGGGAATGCAACTGTGCTCCGTTGAATATCTGGTCTGCCTTCGCAGATATATGTTGTTATCGGTTTCGTGATTTTTTGTCTTGCCGTGATTTTTTTCGGGTCGCAATCTGAGAGTTCGCGCGTATTTGAGGTTGTGCTTATGCCAACATATTTTTGAGCTTTTTGGACTTGGTAATTAAAGGTGTCGGGGAATTTTTTTATTTGGTGTTTTTTTGCGTGTTTGAAAAAGAACGAAGAAATTTCTGGAAGTCCAACTCTAAGGTCAGGATGTGCACCTCGCAAAATAATTTCTTTGTAAAGTGCGATTAAAAATTCTTGAGCTTCGATTCCTCCGGATAAAATTACGTTTTCATTTGGCTTGACTTTTAGGGCGTAATCTATTACCAATTTTGCTAATTCTCTTGTTCTAATATCCATCTTAATTTGCCAGAAACAGTCCGGTGGCCGATCACCTCATATAAAATAAAAAATCAGGTTTAAAAATATATGTGGGATTGATTTTGTCAGATTAGTCGCTAATTATATAAAGGGTTTTTGTGTTAATAAACTATGAAAAAGAATGATGTTAAAAATGGTAGGTCGGTTTTTCGACTTATTCATGGGGATTCGACATTTGGTCAAAGGTCTGCTGATAAGTTGTCGAAGTGGGCGGGGAGCTGGACATTTATCATTTTGTTTTTCGTGTTTCTTGGGATTTGGATGGGGACAAACGGAATTTTTATTTTAAAACACATTAGAGGAGATTTAGTTGACCCCTACCCATTTATTTTATTAAATTTGGCTTTGTCATGTTTGGCGGCAATTCAAGCCCCTGTAATTTTAATGAGTCAGAATAGACAGTCACAAAAAGATAGGGCAAAGGCAGAATATGATTATAAGGTTAACAGAAAAGCAGAGAGAGGGATTGAGAAGATTTTAAAGAAGGTCGGAAAGATTGAGAGGAAGGGTCAGAAGAAATAATTATTCTAAAACTGCTTTAATCCGTCTAACACCACTTGAACTTGATTATTCTTTTTTGATTTTGAAAGTTCCTATTTTAGAAGTGTTTTGAACATGGGGACCGGCACAGATTTTTTTTGAGAAGTTTCCGATTGAATACACTTTTACTTTCTCTCCATATTTTGAGTCTACATATTATTAATAAGCTATTTAATATCCATTTTTTTAAAGTGATTAGAAATAGTACTAGGGGTTACCTTCATTAATCTTGCTATTTCTGAAGAGCTTTTTATTCCTCCTTCCCACAACAATTTAATAACATTTTTTTTCATGCTTATCACTTCTTCCCGTCTTCCTTTCTTTGTTATTATATCTGTATCATAGCCTGTTTCTTGCATAATTTTATCAAATATCGCTACTGGGTTTTTTGTATCCGGATTATATATAGTCGTTTGATAGGATAGAGATGCGGTCACCCCGCCTGGTGTCATCACGCCCATCCTCTTCGCTGGGTTGATTGCCTGCGTTAAATATTCCTGAATTCCCCTTACTGAAATTGGATAATTTTTCGGTATCGCTGAATCTATATGAGATACTATTTTTTCTAATTCTTCGGGTTTTGTTGGAACGACTCCTGAGTTTTCTATACTCTTTTTTATAAATAATTTATGTTCGGAATCTTCCGGGTAGTCCAATTCTATTACTTCCGCAAGTTTCCATCTGTCTTTCAGTGAGACTAATGGGATGTTATTTAAAAAATTTACATATTGAGTTCTATCTCCGGTGAAAGAAAACAATTGCAGAGAATTTGCAGTTAAACCCTGTTCTGCAAATCCGTATATTAAATTTCTTATCCACGTGGATTTATTTGAGGTTGGTACTTCTTCTACATTATCTATCGCTGTTAGATTTGATTTTGTAAAATATTCAAAGGAGAGTCCCTTTGCTCCCTTGTTTGCACTAATGTCTCTGTATTTCAATCTTTGAATATTAATATATCCCGGGCAAAATCCTCTTGATTCCCCCTGTATTAGAATATGTGACAGCAGAGATGTTTTTCCCGAACCTGGTTGCCCGATAAGACATATCGGAGATTGATTTTGAGCAGTATTTTTTATAGAATACATTAAAGATTTATATGCTTTCTGATTTCCGGAATGGACAATAAAGTTATCTTTTGTCATTGTCGCATCATACAGCTTGCATGTTAGTGTTGGCAAGGGTTTGGGAATCTGTTGCTCAAAAGGTTGTTTTGGAAGTTGAGTATTTGGACATTGATGGTATCGTTCCTGAACAGTGGAATCTACTATTTCTACCTTATGGGGAATGTCTGTATTTTTAAGTTTTTTTTCTATCTTTTGTTTCATAAAATTATTGATTGCATATAGTATAACTGTCCCACCTTTTTCTTGTTTTCCTGACTGATAAATAACAGGAATTTTTCTTAAAAGAATATTTAAATTTGATTCCATTTTATGTTTAGATTTTTTGTCTTTAAATATGTTGTTATCCCATAATGACATTGGTCATTTTATAGAATTGTCCTATTATTGCTTATACTTTGGCAGAAGATAACTTACTCTAAAATTCCCTTAATTCGTCCTTGTTCGCAATTTGCATTTCGGAAAAATGTTTGGTTAGTTTGTTTTCCTCGAAGCGAATTGCTCAACCCCAGCGCTGGCGTCAGTTATTTTAGTATTGCTTTAATTCGTCTGACGCCAGCAGAACTTGATTGTTCTTTTTTGATTTTGAAAGTTCCAAGTTCGGAAGTGTTATCGACGTGAGGACCCGCACATATTTCTTTTGAGAAGTCACCGATTGAATAAACTTTTACTTTCTCGCCATATTTGGAATCGAAGACGCCCTGAGCACTTATTGATTTTGCCTCGTCTAATGTCATTTCTTTCATCGTTATCGGAATGTTCTCCTGAATTTTTTTATTAACTAAATCCTCAATCTTTTGCTTTTCTTCGTCGGTTAATTTTCTATCGAAGTTAAAATCAAATCGCAATCTTTCGGGGGTGATATTTGAACCTTTCTGAGAAATATTTTTATCTTTAAGAATTTCTCTTAGAGCCTGGTTTAATATATGGCAAGTGGTGTGCAGTTTTTTTGTTACCTCGGAATTATCTGCCAATCCTGATTTAAATTTGCCTTCTGTCGCTGTTCGTGAGAGTTCCTGATGTTTTTCAAGTTTTTCTCTAAAGGAACGATGGTCTACAAGAAATCCTTTTGCCATGGCCAGTTCATCAATCATTTCAAGAGGAAATCCATATGATTGGTAAAGTAAAAAACTTTCTTTTCCACTAATTGTCGCGTCGTTAATTTCTTGTTTTGATATTTTTGGTTTTTTTAATGAATAATTTTTTTTGTTCCTTTTTATTTCAAAAATTCTTCCAATTAACATTTGTTTGTTTGGGTCACGTATTAATTTAGAAAATTTCTCTTTTGATATTGGTTTTTTATTTTTGAATATTTTTTCTGTAATTTTCAATCCTCTTTCTAAAGTCAAGTTAAATTTTTCTTCTTCTTTTTCTAATTCTTGCAAAATATGTTTTTTGTTTTTTCCAAGTTCTGAATAATCATCATAGATTTTGAAAACTGGTTCTGCAACTTTTGAAGTAAAGTTTTTCATTTCTAATTCTTTTCCATATCTTACAGCCCTTCTTATAAGTCTCCTTAAAACATAACCCTGCTCTGAAGTTTCGGGAACAACTCCGTCATTGATTATGAAAACTGCGGCTTTGACGTGGTCTGCAATAATCCGCATTTCCCTTTCGTTACCCTTATATTTTTTCCCTGATAATTCTTCTATTTTTTCGATGATTGGTTTCCAAATGTCTGTTAGGTAGTTGTCTTCTAATCCATTTAGTATTGCGATTGTTCGTTCGGTTCCCATTCCAGTATCTATGTTTTTTTGTTTTGCTTCGTTGTAGTTTCCGTCTTTATTTTTCACATATTCCATTAAAACATCGTTCCAAATTTCCACCCAATTATCATCTTCGGGATTAAATTCTTTTGGAGCTGGGACATCATTTAATTTCCAATAGAACATTTCTGTGCATGTTCCGCATGGTCCTGTTTTGCCTGCCGGTCCCCACCAGTTGTCATCACTTGTAGCAACGCCTCCTGACATAAACATAATTTTTTCTTTTGGTATTTCTAGCGATTCCCAAATTTCTGCCGCTTCGCTATCTTTTGGTATTTGTGGGAAATCTTTATCTCCGCCAAAAACTGTTATTGCTAATCTTTCTTTTGGTAATTTCAAAATTTTTGTTAAAAACTCAAATGACATTTCAATTGCTTCTTTTTTGAAGTAATCTCCGACTGACCAGTTGCCGAGCATTTCAAAGAATGTGTGATGCGTCGTGTCGCCGACTTCCTCAATATCGCCCGTCCTAATGCATTGCTGAACATTGACTAATCTTTTTCCTTGAGGATGTTTTTCGCCTAAGAGAAATGGGACTAATGGATGCATGCCTGCAGTTGTGAATAAAACTGTCGGGTCATTTTCCGGAATTAGTGGCGAGTTTCTGATTTCAGAATGTCCCTTTAACTTGAAAAATTCAATATATTTTTTGATTAGTTCTTTTCTGTCCATTGTAGAATTAGAAGAATGGGGTTTTTAAAAATTTACATTTTTAAAAACCACCCAGTAGGTGATCTGGTGATCTAAGAATTCAATTCTCTAAGCTTTACTTGAATTAGTTTAAGTTCTTCTTCAATATCATTGTGTTTTGAAAAATCTCTTTTGATTGTTGTATTTTTAATATTTTCTTTTTGAATGTTTTGTGGAACTATCGGTGTTGGCATTTTGCTTTGAATCGAGTTGATATTATAGATGACTGATGCAAATAGTTTATGTAATCTTTTTTTGAGGTCTTGTTTTTGTTTGGACAAAACTTTTAGAGCGTAGAGTTTTTTTAGAACCGCGAGAAGGTTGACTTGGCCCATTAAAATATTTGACTTGTTTGCCCGATAAATCTTTGGGGAAATTGAAACATAGAGTGCTTCTTCTGTGTCCATAGTTAAATCTGGTTAAAAATATTTGCATCGACTTCGGCTAATCGAGATTTGATTTTTTCAATATCCTCAGTCCAACCTTTTAGTTCAGCTTCTTCATGTGACCTTGCATCTTCTATTTTTGTTAGAACAGATCCTATTTCCATCACTCTATTTTTAATTTGTTCAAGATTTTTCTGTGCTGTTTGAAATTTGTCTATTCTAACAAAAATGGGTTCAGTTTGTTTTGATATTTGTGTTTTTGCTATAGATGTTGTTGGTTCTGGTGTTTTTCTTGAAGTTTCTGTAATTGAGGGTATCGGTGGTAAATCTGGTATTAAATTTTCTACAGAAGGTTTCGGAGGAATTGTCAGTTCCTCTTCTGGTTCTTCTGTGACATGGAGACCTCCTGGAGTTTCCATGTGCATCTCTTTTTCCTCAGGAGATGGTATATCAGTTACAGCCGATTTTACCATTTCTTGATTAATATCCGTGTTTCTAGAATTTATAGGAAATGAAGGCAACTCTGGTAAATCCTTTTTTTCTGGATTTGGAAGTTCCGGTAATGTTGGTGCCGTCGGAATTGTCGGCACTTCCTCTTTTTTATTAAACAATCCCATAGTATGATTTAGATAATTTCTTTTTTATAGGTTTACAGTAATTTTGTAATGACGACAAGTTTATTAATAATGTGGAGAAGTGGTTGTAAAAATTGTAATTTTTTTGTGAAATAATATAATCGTGGAAAGGTATTTAAAAGGAAATTAATTTTATTAAGTATGCTGATTAAACTTCTACATAACCTTGTCGAGGAAATGGCCGGTGAGAATACTGGAAGGATTGTAGAAATTTTATTTGGAAAGAGAGATGTCAATGAATTTTTAATTGCTAAGAAAATGGAATTGACAATTAATCAGGTTCGAAATATTTTGTATAAATTGTCGGCGGAAGGGTTGGTTGCGTTTATTAGGAAAAAAGATAAGCGAAAAGGTTGGTATATTTATTATTG
>CBDVEE010000032.1:0-6865 GCA_965372925.1 uncultured archaeon | reverse complement strand
CCCCCGCCTGAACATTCGGATTCGCCAATCCCCACGCACTCACCGAAGTCGTCACGCAATCCTCAGTTCTACTAATCTGCCTGTCATCCGCTTGGTCGTTGATATAAGATTGAGAAACATAATCAAGAGCAAAACTACTCGACACACTTCCGAACCCACATTTATCCTGCCCATTAATATTAACACACAATTCTTTATATCCCGTCGGAGCCGTAAAATCAATTGCCTCAGTAGCACTCGTCCCCTTATCCACATATCCGCTGTCAACCAACAAAGTCTGCCTGTTCGCATAATAGCTCGATTCCGGAGGACTCTTCAAAAACACTTTGTACTGAGTCCCAATATCATTCCCAGCATAAATATGATAATAAACTTTATAGTGACTCGTCGAGGGAACCGTCGCTTCGGTAAATACATCCTCGCTGAAATAAGCATGAAATTGCGTCGGACTCTCTGGCTCAAGCAAACTATCAATCAAATCCGCAGAAGTCGGCACACTACTTCCTACAAATCCCTTACAAATCATACTCCCAATCTCCTCAGTATTCTTCAACGTAAAAGCCCTAAACGCTCCTTGTGCATAAGTCGAGGTAAAATAATTAATTGAATTATCCAAATTATCAAAAGACTTCTGAATGGTCAAATATTCCGCTCCACCTCGAACCTGAAAACCTCCATACAATGCCTCGGTAAACCGAACAAGAATAGTATCAAGAATCGGCGAGAGCTGTCCCCAGAAAAACTCGCACATATAAATCGAAGTAATCTCATCACAAATACCCACATATTCTCCTGTCTCAATATTTTTCTCAAGACAATCCTTATAACTTCTCAAAATCGAGACATAAGCATCCAGCCCCGCATGAACCCCCGACAAACAAATTGGAATCAAAACTTTTCCCTCGGCAGGGTCTCCAAAATTATGCAAACACAAAACAAGCGAACCAATAATTCCCGACGCAATAACATCACTAACCGGAAACTTTCCCCCCATATTACATCTGCTCGGTGGACAAATCACAGGGTCACAAACATTAAACATTAAACTACAATCATCAAGACTCATAAAGTCCGTGCAATCCATCCCTGTAACCGCATCTGCATACGGAGTCGTCTTAGAAATAAACTTTCCATCAAGATTAACACCATTTTTATTTCTATTTGCCTCATTGATTTTCGCCTGAGCTAAATTATATAACTTCTTAACCTCACTCGACGAAAGACTCGGACAAGGAATAAAATCAGCAACACTTCCAGCAGAACTCGTCTGGAAATATTGACACTTATCTTTCGATGTGTCCCCATCATCAATTTTTCTATCAGTACCAACATTGCAAATATAGAAAGCATTAGCAATTCCCGCATCACTATAATCTTTATTTTCTACAAAAGCATACCAACCATCTACCTTTCTCAAAGGAACAATCGCGACAAAACTCTGCTCATTATATTTCTCGTGATACTTCACATACGGAGTCGTCATCGTGTTTGAACAGGAAGTGCTTTTGTCAGAAGGAAGTTGAAAATTGTATTTAATTGCTAAACTTTTCGATTCTTCACTATCCGCATACGGCGTTCCGTCCTTATTATAAATATTATCAAGTGAAAGTATTCCCTTCGTTCTTTCTTCTAATATAAATAAATAATGCTTTCCTCCTTGTTGAATAATTCTATAATAATCTCCCTTCTCCAATTCCACATTCAAAACCGTTTTTGTGTCCTCTGTAATTACAGAAGCGACAACAGTTTGTACATCATCAGTAGAATCTATATATATTTCATCCACAGAAGCTCCTATCTCCTTCGCACTTTTAATCGCCTCAACCGCCTCAATATTATTATACAACTGCTTTTCCATTTTATCCTTCGCCATTTTACAAGCATCAGATTCTTTGATACCCTCGGAACAAAGTTTCTTATATAACAAAACTGCCTGAAGATCTTTCGCATCAGTTAATTGTTCCTCACCAATTTTAATTTTTTCCTTACCAACTACCACATCCCAACCACCAATCGGTACAGCACACTTCTTCAGTTCTTTAACATAAGCATCATGATTAATAACCTCATTTCCCAAGAACCCGCTATCAACAGTCCCTTCAATTCTACCACACTCCACTTTATCATTCACCCAAACAACCCCCGCGCCATACTCATCAATAGAATCTTCAATATTCTTTTTGAAATGCATATTATAACACTCTTGTAATTCCATACCAGGATGTTCCTCTCTACACCTCTTCTCATAGAAATCCATTACATCTCCCCTCGCCATCGCCTCGCCATTCATAAATCCGGCAAACATACTCTTGAACATCAAAACCGTGCTGACCGCAAAACACGCCCCCTTCAATCCCTTGACCAGCTCCCCAAGTTTATCTATTTTATCCTCCCATTCGGCAATACTTTTATTCAAAGCCCTAACTTTTTTCTTAGCCGCCTCAGGACTAAGCTCAATCGCCCTCTTCTCAATCCCGATATTAAAAGTAAAATTCGCCTCCGTCTTCGTATTCCGAACCTCAGGAATCAAACTAACATGCGCGACCTCCCTAACCTGAGTCCCAGACACATAGAAAGTTTCCCCCCCAACATTCAAATAATTTCCAACCTCAATCCTAAAATTTTTACTATCTGTTTTCTTACTCTCCTCATCTTTCCAAACATAACTAAACCTCGCCCCCTTCCCATCAATATCCATCACCGTCAAACGCGGAATAACTTTGTCTATCACCGTCTTCTCTTTACCCGTAATATCATTCCAACTGCCATCATAAATTTTTCCTCTCTTAAGATTATGAATAGAACTTCCCCCCATCCTAATATTAACACTATCACTATCCCCTCTCCCGCTCACGAAACCATCAACACGAATATTAAAATTATCATTATTCACAAACACATTCTTAGACGACCCCTCATAATTATACATCCCGAGCTTCACCTTCAAGTCCCTAATATACTCAGTATTTTTACTGCCCGGATATTTATCCAAAAACAATTCAATCAATTCAAGTTGCATCACCGTATCCTCAACCTCACCCGCCAACGCAATCTGTTTGAACAAAGCATCCTCGCCCCAATACTCCCCATTCTCTTTTTTCTCAGCAGGAAAATTCTCAATCAATTGCTCAACACTTACCTCTGCTTTTTTTAAATAATCAGAAATAAGATATTCCTCATACTTCCCATCAGAAAGTCCCGCATTTGTTGAGACGAATTTGATGTCGTTATATTTTTCATTAAGAGATATAATCTTGAACTCTCCTTTTTTATTAAATATTGCTTTATTATCTAGAGCTGTCCTCAACTCTATATCATCCTTAAACTTCTTATTCTCAAAAACCCCAGTAACCCTACTCACCTCATCCTGGGTCACTAACGAATCAAACAAAACAACAAAATCTCCATTCTTATTATCATCACCCTTCAATATTTCATTCTTCCCATAATATCCCAAATAATAATTCCCCTCTGTTCCTTTTATTGAACCACCAATCATAACATTAACTTTTGTAGTCTTATTTTCCAGCACAACTCCCTTGTCCGTCAGCACCAACCTAAACGCGCTACTCCCAGAACAACTAATCTCAATATCCCCTCCCCTGTTCGGAAAAACATTAAGACTTTTAACAACACACTTCCCATTAAGAATCCTACTTCCCTTTCTTACCCAATAACTATCCCCCTCAATATCAATCTTTGCCATATCCTCGCTATTATCAATCGCATTCAACCTCAATTTCAAAGCAGCAGTACAATAATATCCAGGATAATAAATCATCGAACTCGTCTCGCCCTCTTTCAAAGTCACCGTCTTATAGACATCATCCTTATCCGTCAAAACCTCAATCGTCGCCTCATTCGAATCCACATTCGTAACTCGCAAATAACCTTTCCCTGCCCAAAAAGAAGAAGCCTCAGCCTGCCCCGTCCATACCTCATCGCTTGTCGGTTCCAAATAATATTCCCCCGACCCCGTCCCAAAAGCACCCTGTGCATCATATGTCACCGTTGCTGTCAACATCCCACTAACATACTCTGCCAAATTTCTCTCGTCCGGCTGTCTCTTTAAAACAATTACAACATATCCAATATTCTCCTCGATCGGGTCTCCAAGCAAAGTTCTATAGCTATTAACCGCCGCACGCGCAGGATGAAAACTAATACCCGCAACCTCTTCCGGATAATCCCCCTTAAAAGAAATGCTCTTAATTGTCGAAACATCAATCAAAGGATTAACCCGAATCGCCGACAACTGACAAAACACCGGAACGTTCTGTTCAGCAAGTAAATCACTTCTAACCACCATCGGCGAACATCCCATCGGAGGAATCATAATCACAAAATCACTATTAACCGCATCACACTGGTCATCCTCCAAGCGCGTCAAAATAGGCCAATAAGTATCCATTGACCCACTATAAAAACTATCGAAAGTCGGCCGACTACTCTGATATGTGTTTGTGGTAGAACCATAATTACTGCCAGCAAATCCCTGACTACTAACAGTTGCCATCGCAAAAGGCGCAAAGCTACCGAAGACAAGTAACAGCATCATAAAATAACTAAGCAACTTTAAATTTTTCATGCGAACTCCAAAAATACCATTGACTCTTCCGCCTTCATATAATTTTCTTGCAATTCATCAAGAGAATCAGGCCTACCAAACAATGGCACCTCTAAATTTAATTCTGTTAAATCTGTTAACATACTTTCAGTAATATACTCAGTTGACTTCCCACCGCCGACGACAGCCATATCAATTTGCATGCTCGGAATATTCACATCATAACATTTTTCTTCTTCCAGTCCAACCAAACCACCAAAACCACTAACCGGAACATCCACACACATTCTCCTATTATATCCTTCAAAAATCAAAGTCGAATTCTCATAGACATAAACACTCACATCATATTCTCCCTCAACCAAAGTCACATCCTTCATCTCAGGATACATTACCGTCGCTGAATAATCCTCTCCCACAAAACTAACAACCGCAGTCCCAACTATCTCCCCAATGTCCAATCCAATCTCATATTCCTTTCTCAAAATAATATTCGCAATACTCTCGCTGTTGGTCGAAATCTGGAACTTACTATTTGCATAACCCTCTGCACTTGCTATAATAAATCCATTAACACATTGTGGAACCTCTCCACTATAAAGCGCATCATCTCCTTTTATTTTCGTCTCACCTATTTCACAAATCGAACCAAGACATTTAAACTGCAACCTCGCCTCGACCGGATTTAACTCGCTATCATAAGTATACACTAAAACTTCCGAATTTTTATAACGACAAACCTCACTATCTAAACTAATATCCCCAAAACTAGGAGACATCGCCTCACGAGGTTGACTATTATCGATAATAACATTCACCGGAAATTGGAAAAGCTCTTCGCTGTTATAAAACTGAATCATTACTGGAAAACTAATATCATAAACCAAATGATAAGGAACATAGCAAAATCCGAGAATGGATAATCCGGGCTGAGTTCCAACTGGCTTCGCAACTCTATCCCCATAAATCTCAATCCTCGTCGGCCAATTAGAATCATACATAATATTAACATTCTCGTCAATATCCACCCCGATATCGCTAACAAAATATTCCCTCTCCTGCGACGACAACTTATAATAACCGCCCTTCAACCTAATTGAATTCATATTAGCCTCAAGTCCCTCATGTAGACCCTGCCTAATTTCCTCGTCAATAAAAAATTTAGGCGTACAACTCAACTCAACCCCATCAACGGGTGCATATAATCTCATAACATCCAAAGCGTACTTCTCCAAAAACATTTCTGATTTCTCATAATTATAAACTTCCATAGCCATCCCAAAAAACTTCCCCAACTTACTCTTCACCGAAAAATCATGATTAGCAACAACTACCGACCGCTCCCCTTTAAAAATCGTCATCCTATTATTAATATCCAAATCAATATCCAAATCATTTATTTTAGAAACAACTTTTCCATCGGGGCCAGTAGGGTCATCCCTTGGGGATTCAATATAAACATCATAACCCATTTTCTCGAAATCACTAAAATCACAACTATCCAATCTTCCACTTACATAATCACCTAATTCTTTCTCCATCATATTTTTTGTTGGGACTTGTTCTTTCAAAAAATTGTTTCCCGAAACGAACATCCAATAAGGAACCGCCTGCCCGAAAAAACTTAATTGAGAAGAAGACGGAGCATAAGCAGAACCCGGTTCAAAATCTGGCAATTCAATATAACCACCCTGCTCCCCAAGAAGAGCAACCCCTTCCTTTGTCGTCGCCTCCAAACACGAAATATAATAATCGTAAACCGGTTTCATATCTTCTGGAATGCTTCGCCCAAAATTATCTCTCAAAGAAAAATACGCAACAATCCCCCCTACAATAACTATCGCCACAATAATAAAAATCGTCACTTGTGCTTTTTTTCTCATCGTTTAATTTTCTCCTTAATTAATTCCAAAATTTCGCTATTAATATCCTTTTGTATACTCTGCTTAAACTTCGTCCAAAGCTCTTCATCCTCAATCAAAAGTAAATATTTTTTCATGTTAGTCTCTGCTTTATCAGGAAAATTCTACTTATAAATATTCCTAAGTTATTTAGTTAGTAAGTAAGTTAGTAAATATACAAATTAAAAATGACCCCGCCAAGAATCGAACTTGGACTTTATCGAAGTCAACGATATGTTCTGCCACTAGACTACGAGGTCACAACCACGTTGTCTTCATGAAACATCATAGATGTTACTTTAGACTACGAGGTCATAAAAATAAACAATCTCCCCATTTTTTAACTCTTCCGGTTCCCCTTCTTAGTTTGGAGCCCCCTTCCCTTTCTCACAAATAC
>CBDVEE010000031.1:0-6999 GCA_965372925.1 uncultured archaeon | reverse complement strand
CCAACCAAAATAATAATATATGTGAGGGTATAGCGTGCCCCAACCAACATAATAATATATGTGAGGGTATAGCGTGCCCCAACCAAAATAATAATAAATTTGTGAGGGTATGCCCTTGAGCTAAACAATTATAAACTTTCCAAACTAATATATTGACATGACAGAACAACAAGAGAATAGCGACCAAGTTCAATTTCTTTTAGCAGACTTTAGCACAAGGCTAAGAGACATAGATGAACGAAACAAATTAATCAGAGAACGTGTCTTACTCCTCGGCAAAAATCTAATCTCTTCGCGCCAAGATATTGAAGATGAACTTCAGGAAATTAAAAAAAATAACCAAGAAATTAAAAAAGATTTAGAAAAAATTAAAAAAATTTCCACCAGTCTGTTGACTGAGTTTAACAAATTCGTAAAAAGAGAAGAAATAGTTCTAATTGAAAGAATGCTCAAGGATTTCCAGCCCCTAGAATTTATGCGAAAAAAAGATGTCGAAGAACTAATCGAAAACAAACTACATTCACAATTAGAAACACACCAAACAACACCTAAGAAACAAATAAAAACCACGAAAACTACAAGATAGCATGACAACTCTAGACAAAGTAATACAGATGCAACAACAGGGAATATCAGATACAGAAATATCTACTCAATTGCAAAATGAAGGCATTGCTCCCACTGAGATTAACGATTCTTTAAATCAGGCTAAAATAAAAAATGCTGTCTCTCCTCCTGAAAATACAATTCCGAAACAAGCAATTCATGAACAAACTACTCCTCAGGGAATGCAAGAATCAATTGTAAACACCCAGCCTGAACCCACAAATCCCGAATCCCCTGTTCCCAGTTCCCCCGTTCTCCCAAATCCCGAATCCCAAATACCTAATGCCTCGATTGTGTCTCAAATTCCAAATCCCCAGTCTATGGCACCACAAATACCAACTCCAGAAATTTACCCTCCACAAGAACAACCTCAAGAAAACCAGCCCCAAGATAACTATTACCAAGAAACTCCCCAGGCATATTCGCAACAAGATTATTATGCGCCACAAGCCGGAATGGACACCGATACAATCTCTGAAATAGCCGAACAAGTCACAACAGAAAAACTTAACGAATACAAAAAGAAAGTTGGGGACATCGGCTCTTTCAAAAATACAATACAAGATAAAGTCGATGACATTGACGACCGATTGAAAAGGATTGAAAACACCATCGACAAACTACAACAAGCAATCATAGGAAAAATCGGCGAGTTCGGAGAAAGCAACGCAATGATACATAAAGACCTCGACAATCTCCACGGCACCGTCGCAAAACTAATGAACCCCCTGATTGATAATTATAATGAATTGAAGAAAATAAGCAAGTAAAAATTTTAGTTCTAAGCCCCCTCTCGTAATCTTGATTTTTAGTAGATAAGTTCGCAGTGTAAAAATTTTTGCCATGTACGTGATTGTACATAAGAAATTTTTTACCAAGAAATTATCACTAAAAATCAAGATTATTTCTTAGTTAATATAAGAGAAACTATACCCGCAATAACCAAAAGCAAAATCATCCCAAACCATTCTGTATTAAACCAACTTTGAATTACTCCCCAGTTAGTTACCCAATTAAAAACATAGGCCGAACTAGTTATAAAAAATACAACGACCACACCTAGTAAAGTCCACGCGAACCAATCATTCTTTCCGAAAAACGCCCCTATGTCTATCCCAGGAATAAATGCCAAAACAACAATCAAAAAGAAAAGTCCAATTACTCCCACGCTGAACCATGCCGAACTAAACTGCACAAACTCAACCAAACTCGCCTCTACAATAAAAAAAGCCGACAAGATAAAAGAAACAAAAAGCATAATAGATTCACTCCCCCCAAGAATTTCTGTCTTTTTCAATAAAGCATAAACTACAATAAACACTAAAAGAAATGCAAAAATAGGCATAAAATATCCAATCGCTGAAATCGACGCTTCCGCTACCATATTATCCTCTCACCTTCCCATTATCATCTTTCCCCTTAGCCACAACTACAATAACCGCAACAAGAATTCCTAATACAATTAATGCCCAAAAATTCTCAGTAAACCATCCACCAAATCCAGTATAACTTGTCCATTCATCCCACGCACTCAATGCCCAAATTACAACCCCAATTCCGACAGTCAGGCCAATCCATTTTCCATGCCCTATCTTATCATCCTTAGGAAAGAAAAATCCAATCATAATTATTAATACCAAAAACAAAGACAAACCTATTCCAAATCTCGGAAAAATCACCGCAAAAAACTCCGAAACAAAATCAAATTGCAACGACAACAAACCCACAGAAACCGAAATTATTGCCAAAATTCCTTTATTATCATCACCTAATATTTTAGTCTTATCAAGAATAGCAAACACAACCGCAAAAATCAAAAGAAAAGGAATCGCATAAGAAAACACGCCCATTTCATTCCAAATATTCAACACATCAGTAATCGTCGTAACCATATCTTATTAGAGAAAAATCTTATTTATATATCTTTCCACCTATTCTCCGCTTGGATTTTTCTTGCTACCAAAAATCGCAACTGCCATCACCCCAATAACCAAAGCAATCATAAGAACGCTCATCCAAATATCCCCGCTCTCAGATAAAGAAAGCCATTCCAAAATCATACTTTCAAGACCGCTAACATATAAGACAACAGCTAAAGTAAATAACCCTGCCAAAATCCCAAAAGTAAGCTTCATCCACTTCGGCGCACTTGATAAATCCCCCGCAACAAATCCATACAATATAAGAAACGTCAAGATAACCGCAATCCCCACCGCCATCCACGGCATTATTCCAACAATCACATCTCTCGGACCAGGAACACCAATCAAAAGTAAACCGACAACTAAAGCAACTATTGCATCAATTTGCGCTTTCCCGTCGCCCAAAATCTTTGACTTCTGTAAAATCGCGAACACCACAACAAACACAAGTAAAAACGGCAAAAGCATTTCCGTAAAAAATGGATTATCAAATATCATACATATTTCAGATTAAAATCCTATTTAAATATTTCTAAAGACCAACCCAAAACAATTTTGATTTATAGCAGGAAAGTTCGCAGTGTAAAAAAATCCGTAGCGTACAAAGCGTACGTGAGGATTTTCTTTACCAAGAAATTTTCGCTAAAAATCTAAATGAGTTCTTCTTCCTCGAGGGGAAGGTCTTCTTCATCCTCCGTTCTAACCGGGACCGCATTTCTATTGATTATAATAATATTCCCTATCGCTTTGATAAACTGGTGTGGCACAATAATCCCTCTAGCCCCACCAAGCGCCTGAATCATCCCCGACTCTCTCGACACAACAATTCTCCATCCATCTATCTTATTATCTACAAGATTAACCTCTTCGACGATACCAAACAAATCACCAGAATCAGTATATACCTTTATCCCAATAACCTCGCTCATTCTTTTTATCTTTAACATAATTTAACTAAAAACTTTTCATTTAAATACATTTGTATAGTTCACTAAATTAGAAAGAAGCCAATTTCCCCTCCTCATAAATCCCAAATCCCTCGCTCCCCCCGTCCCCAGCTCTGAGTTCTCAGCTCTGAGTCGGCGTGCCCCAACCCATCTCCCCATTATATCTGTGAGGGTAGGGTCTGCCCCAACCAATCTTCCTTTATATCGGCGTGCCCCAACCTGATTCCTTTTTATATCTGTGAGGGTATTCCCCTTTTTATCTGTAGGCGTACCCAACCTGTCTGTCTTTTGTATCTGTGAGGGTAGAGGGTATCTGAGCTTTCGTCCGCCACAAATACTAAATACCAAATCCCTCGTTTAGGTAGGTTTATAAAAATCCCAACCTTCCTCCAATCATGGATATTAAAGAAAATAATAAAGAAATCTTCACAATTATTCTGGCTGCAATAGTTTTAGCACTAGCCGTTGCCTTCAAAGACACCAGTATATTTTACGTCGCACTAATAAGTTTCTTGACTATCATCGGAGTAAATGTTCTCGTGAAAAAAATAGTTGGCTATAATCTTGAAACAGCAGTTAAAACAAAGTTCTGGTCATGGTCCCAATACGGCTTACGAACAGACATGCATTTCAAAAAACCAATTCCAATGCTTTGGCTCCCATTAATCTTAGTCTTATTCACAAAAGGATTTTTCCTATGGCTCGGCATTCTTGAATTTGATATTGTAGCAAAAACTGAAAGAGTATCACGACGACACGGACTCTACCGATTTACAGAAGTCACCGAATGGCACATGGCACTAATCACAACTTGGGCACTGGCCGCAAACCTACTCTTCGCAATCGCAGGATACATCATAGGATTTGAATTCTTCGCAAAATTTAGCATCTACTTTATCGCATGGTCAACAATCCCAATCGCAGGACTCGACGGCTCAAAAATATTCTACGCAAGCAGACCACTATGGATTGTAGTTTTCACAATCGCAATGCTATTATTATTTTTAGTATTAACAATTATCTAAACATATTCCGAGATTCATAAACCTATAAATACCCAACCCAATTTATTCTTCTATGCCACACGAACTACTAAAAAACATCCAACCAAGAGAATACCAACAAACAATTTTTAAAACCTGTAAAGAAAAAGATTGCCTCGTCATTCTCCCCACCGGAACAGGAAAAACCCTAATTGCTCTAATGCTTGCAATCGACCGATTCAAAAAATTCCCTTTAGAAAAAATCCTAATTCTTGCCCCAACACGACCCTTAATAGAACAGCACTTTGAATCGTTCAAAAAAAATCTCCCAGAAGACTGGGCAGACATGCAACTCTTCACAGGTAAAACCCCAGCCAACAAAAGAAAACAAATATGGAAAACCGCAGAATTCATTTTTTCAACACCCCAATGTATCGCAAACGATTTGGACAAAATGCTTTACAATCTTGACGAAGTCTCGTTGCTTATCGTAGACGAATGTCACAGGTGTCTCAAAAATTACGCATACAATCGGATAGCACAAAAATATAAAACACAAGCAATAAATCCACGAATTCTTGCACTAACAGCTTCCCCAGGAGGCGACAAAAAAACAATCACACAAGTCTGTGAAAATCTTGGAATTAATGCCGTAGAAATAAGAACAGAGAAAAGCCCCGATGTCCTTCCATATCTTCAGGAGTTAGAATTTGAAAAAATAGAGGTAGACTTCCCAGCCGAATTTATGGAAATCAAAATACTCTTAGAAGAAATTTACAACAGAAAAATAAGCGAATTAAAACACAGAAAAATTATCTTCGGCTATGCGTCAAAAACTATGCTTCTCAAAACTCAAGCAAAACTAATGCAAGATATTAAACGAAAAAGAAATATAAATAATATGCTCGCAGTTTCCGCTTGCGCAGTCGCACTAAAAATTTCACACGCCCTCACACTTCTCGAAACTCAAACCGTATCCTCGTTCATTACCTATCTAAAAGGTTTATTTAAACAAGCTTCTGAAAAAAAATCAAAAGGCGTTCAAAAATTAGTTCGCGACCCCTGTTTTACCAAGGCATACACCTTAGCCACAACCCTAAACAAAGAACACCCCAAACTTCAGGTCTTAAAAGAAATCGTCGAAAAGCAATTCCAAATTAATCCAAATTCAAGAATAATCGTTTTCGCACAATTCCGTGAAACAGTTAGAACAATCTCCGAGGAGCTAAACAAAATCCCAGAAGTTAAAGCAGATATCTTCGTCGGACAAGCAATCAAAAATCATGAAAAAGGAAAAACTACCGGGCTCAAGCAAAAAGAGCAAAAAGAAATGATTGAAAAATTCAAAGCGGGCGAAATAAACATTTTAGTAGCAACCTCGATTGCCGAGGAGGGATTAGATATTCCGGAGGTAAACGAAGTAATCTTCTACGAACCGATTCCATCTGCTATCAGAAAAATCCAGCGGGAAGGACGAACCGCCAGACTCTCGAAAGGCATCCTGAAAATATTAGTCACTAAAAAAACTCAGGACGAAGTTTTTCACTATGTCGCCCACCATAAAGAAAAACGAATGTACAAAGCAATAGACGAAATAAAAAAAGATTTCAAAAACAAACAAAAGAAATTAGTTATATAAAAATTTTCCCAGTTCTGAGTTCTGGAAGTGAAACGACCCCCATCTCTAATGCCTAACTTCCAATAACCTGCCTCAAATTCATAGCCAAAATATCATGAGAAAAATGTTTCTTTAAAATTTTGAGATTTTTATCAATCATTTTTTTTCGTTTTCGATTATTCCTGACAACATTCAAAGTCTCCTTCAAATCACTTTCTTTAATCTCAAAATCATCCAGCATTAACAGCTTAAAATTATATTTTTCAATATCTTTCTTAAAAACCGGATACCTATAAACAACCGGAATCAACCCCGACGCTAACACTTCCAAAAGATTATTACCGAAACCTTCTACCTCACTAAAATAAGTAGAAAAACCACCAAGCTTTGCAAAAACAATCGGATACTCATCAAAAGAAAGTTTCGTTTTCAAATAATAATCCTCAGCAAAAACTAAAAACAACTTCAATCCATATTCTCTTTCTAATTTTCTATTCAACCTTTCTAATTTTTTACGCGACCCATCTCCAAAACTCTGACCAGAAACCAAAAAATAAATCACCTTAAAACTCTCTTTCCTATCCTTTAACAAAAGTTCATAACAATATTTCAATGCAAAATCAATTCTTTTTCTCTCAACAGTCCGTGTATGTTGCAAACAAAATAAGGTATCTTTTAATTCCAATTTATGCCGTTTCAAAAATTTCTTAATACCAAAATCTCTAATAAATCTCTTTAATCTAACATTATTTTCTAAACTTTCAATATCCTTAAATGAGTCAATAGAAGTATCAGCAGTATTATAAACAACATTATAATTTGACAAAATCCTATCATAAAACCCAGGATAACGTTTATTGATTTTCAATAAATATTTCTGTGCCTTTGTAAATTGTAAATTATTAATAAAAATCACATGCTCA
>CBDVEE010000030.1:0-7373 GCA_965372925.1 uncultured archaeon | reverse complement strand
AATCTTAAATAACCTCATCTCTACAAAACCTTATGGCAGAAATCAAAGATATTGAAAAAGAAATCCTTCAATTTTGGAAAAGCAAAAAAATATTTGAGGCATCTTTAAAGAAAACCGAAAAAGGAAAACCTTATATTTTCTACGACGGACCACCCTTTGCAACAGGACTCCCTCACTACGGAAGTTTACTTCCCTCAATCCTAAAAGATGTATTCCCGAGATTCTTCACAATGCAAGGTCGATACGTCAAAAGAACATGGGGCTGGGATTGCCACGGACTCCCAATCGAAAACATCGCCGAAAAAGATTTGGGTATAAATTCTAAAGATGAAATTGAAAAAATGGGTGTTAAAAAATTCAACGACTACTGCCGAAGTAAAGTTTTAACTTATGCTGACGATTGGAAAATATACATCGACAGAATCGGAAGATGGGTAGATTGGGAAGGCGGTTACAAGACAATGGACACAAATTATATCGAGTCGGTCTGGTGGGCATTTAAACAACTCTACGAAAAAGATTATTTATACGAAGGAGAAAAAGTTCTAATGTATTGCCCAAGATGTTCAACGCCATTGGCAAAATCAGAAATTGCAATGGACAACTCTTACAAAATTATAAAAGATTTAACAGCAACTGTAAAATTCAAGATACTCGACACCGACAAACCGACAGGGTCTGCCCCAACCAATAGTTTTGAATTTGTGAGGGTAAACCGAACACCGAACACCGAAAGCAAAGGTAAAACCTTTGCGTTAGCCTGGACAACGACACCTTGGACACTTCCCTCAAATTTGGCATTAGCAGTCAATCCAAAATTAACATACGCATATGTCCAAGACAGCTCCGACGGCAACACTTACCTTCTCGCCAAAGACCTAATCCCAACCTTTTACAAATCTGAAGATGAATATGTAATCACAAAAGAAATCCAAGGCAAAAAACTTGAAGGCAAAAAATATGAACCGCTATTTTCATACTTCAAAAATAATTCTAACTCATTCCAATTCATCCTTGGGGATTTCGTAACAGCCGAAGAAGGAACCGGAATTGTCCACATCGCACCCGCATTTGGAGAAGACGACAACGCCATAGCAAGAAAATACAACATCCCAATGGTGCAACCGGTCGACGAAAACGGAAAATTCACCAACGAAGTCAAAGAATACGCAGGACAACTCGTCCACGACGCAAACGAACAAATCGTAATCGACCTAAAAAAATCGGGCAAAGCAATCATGTCAAAAAAAATGGAACACGAATACCCATTCTGCTACCGATGCCACACTAAGTTAATCTACCGGGCACTCCCTGCATGGTTCGTCGACATTCAAAAAATAAAAAATAGACTACTAAAACTAAACCTCAAAATAAATTGGATTCCAGAATACCTCAAGGAAGGCAGAATGCAATACAATATCTCAACCGCACCCGACTGGAACATCACCCGAAACCGATATTGGGCAACCGCAATCCCCATTTGGAAATCCGAATCGGGCAAAATAAAAGTCCTCGGCTCAATCGAAGAATTAAAACAATTTGCAAAAAAACTACCGAAAAAAATTGACCTACACAAAGACTGTTTAGACGAAATCAAGCTGGAAATCGACGGTGAAGAATACGTACGAATCCCAGAAGTTTTAGATTGTTGGTTTGAATCAGGAGTGATGACATTCGCCCAATTCCACTACCCATTTGAGAATAGAGAATATTTCGACAAGAATTTTCCGGCGCAATTTGTAACAGAATACATTGGACAAACACGAGCCTGGTTTTATTATATGATGACACTATCCGCAATCCTCTTCGGCAAAATACCATTCGAGAACGTCTTGACAACGGGGGTCATCTTGGCCGAAGACGGAAAAAAAATGTCGAAATCACTGAACAACTATTCAGACCCGCTAAAAGTCCTAGACAAATACGGAGCCGACACATTGCGATTCTACATACTTGCATCCCCAGTTATAGGTGGCGAAAATCTTAACTTCTCGGAAAAAGGACTCGAAGAAACCTACAAAAAAGTCATACTTCTGTTATACAACATTTCAAATTTCTACCAAGACTACCAACAAGAAGAAGACGAAATTTACAAAAAATCGGACAACATTATGGACAGATGGATAGTATCGAGAACCGAAGAACTAAATAAAGTAGTTCGGGAAAACCTAGAGGAATATAACACAATAAAGACCTGTGCTTTCGCAAAAAAATACATAGACGACCTATCAACTTGGTATGTACGAAACTCGCGAGACAGATTCAACGACGACGATGAAACCGCAAGAAAAACGCTAAAATATGTCTTAGAAAAACTGACAAAAATTTTAGCACCTATAGTTCCATTCGTCACGGAAAAAATTTACCAAGATATAAATGATAAAAACAAATCTGTGCATTTGGAAAATTATCCCGAAGCCAACAAAAAATTAATTGATAAAAAATTAGAACAACAAATGGAAGACGCAAAAAATATAGTATCGACGATACTGAGAGAACGGGACAAGGCTCACATTAGTTTAAAATGGCCACTTGCGAAAGCAACAATTCATTACCCGATAGAATTAAGCAAAGAACTAACTCAAATAATTGAAGAAGAAACCAATGTAAAAAAAATAGAATATAAAATCGGAGAGTTACAAATCGCTATAGACACAACTATGACCCCAGAACTCGAAGCAGAAGGATTCGCCAGAGAAATTTCTAGAAAAATACAAGCGGCACGAAAGAAAGCAGGTCTCATAAAATCAGATGAAATAGAATTAGAAATTTCTTCGGAGTTCGACGACAAATTAAAATCTCAACTTGACTTCATCGAGGAAAGGGTCGGAGCAAAATCAATCTCCCTTGACAAATCTAACAAAAAATTTAATCACTCTGAAGAAGGAAAAATTAAAGATAAATGTTTCTCTGTCCAATTCAATAAAATATACTTATCGTCGGGAAAACTCATTTTTTACTCCTCAATTCCAAAACAATTTAAAGAAACATTTAAATACTATTCAACATTAGAATAATTATGATAGTCAAGGAGGAATTTTTAAGTAGATTAAGAAAGATATTTGACCTAAACCTTTACGAGGTTAAAGTTTGGACAGCCTTGCTATCTCGGGGAACTTCGACCGCCGGCGAACTATCTTCAATTTCTGATGTACCACGTTCCCGAACCTACGATATCTTAGAATCCTTAGAAAAGAAAGGATTTATTATTATGAAACTTGGTAAGCCAATCAAATTCATTGCACTAAAACCAGAAGAAGTAGTTGAACGTGTAAAGAGAAATCTTTTAGTCAACGCAAAAGAAAAATCCAAGAGATTAGAAAAATTAAAGGGTGACGAAGTTCTTCATGAACTGTCAGGACTATTCTCCGACGGAATAAAATATATTGAATCAACAGATTTATCAGGAGCTCTAAAAGGTAGACAAAATATTTACAATCACCTTGATATGCTAATTAGAGAAGCACAAAGCACAATAACACTAGTAACAACCGCAGACGGATTAAGTCGAAAGCTCGAGATTCTTCTACCATCCTTGGAAAAAGCAAAAAAGCGAGGAGTAACAATTAGAATTGCCGCACCAATAAGTTCCGAAAATAAGCAAGTTGCAAAAGACTTTTCAAAAGTAGCTGAAGTTCGAAATGTTGAAGACCTACGAGCAAGATTCATAATAATTGACAGCGAACAACTAATGTTTATGCTTCTGAACGACAATGAAGTCCATCAGGCATACGACATTGGCGTATGGATAAATACACAGTTTTTCGCTCAAGCATTAGAGAGTTTATTTGAAGTTGCCTGGAAGAATTTTAAAGTTGTGAAGTAGAGATAGTTTTCAGCCTTCCTAACAATTCCTTTTTATTTCTAATTAAACTTTAACCAACCCCTCAAGCCGAACAAGTCCGCGAAATAAAATTTTAGGTTCAGATGTCCTCTGGACGGAACCGTCAAAAAATTTTAATTATCGCAATAAAAGTTTTTCTCCCAGGGATCTTTTTTGTCTCAACAGAGGTATACCAAGTGGGTGCTAAAAAGAGACCTACATTTCTTCAATTGTTTCAATTCCCAAAAGAGAAAGCCCCTTCCCCAGTGTCACCCTAAACGCATCAACCAACTTCAATCTAAATCCTTCTTCATTACTACCCAAAACAGGACACGAATGATAAAACTCATTAAATATCTGCGCTAATTCAAAACAATAATTAGCAACTAAATTCGGCGCTAAATTATCATACGCCTTCTGAACAACCTCACCGAGCCCATCAATCTTTTTCAATAACCTAATCTCTTCACTCTCCAGTTCCCTCTTTCTAATTCCTAATACCCAATTCCTAATACCTTCGTCTTTCTTAAAGGCGACCGCTTTCCGAATAATCGAAGACGCCCGAGCATAACTATACAACAAATATGGTCCGGTGTCGCCCTCAAAAGCCAAAAACCTATCCACATCAAAAACTATATTATTCTCTCTCGCATTTTTTAAATCACCATAAAAAATCGCAGCCAAAGCAATCTTCCTTGCTCTCACATCCAACTCCTTCTCATTTAAATGTTCCCTTTCCAACAAATTCTTCTTCGCTATTTTAACGACTCCATCCAA
Source organism: uncultured archaeon (assembly GCA_965372925.1). GTDB lineage: Archaea > Nanobdellota > Nanobdellia > Pacearchaeales > GW2011-AR1 > JAGVXH01. The sequence goes on along the minus strand of CBDVEE010000030.1, from coordinate 2,773 downwards.
AATATCTTTCATAAAAACAATCTTGCCTTTTCTCGTTGCAAACTTTTTCCCATCGCTGTCTAAATACAAACCATGCGCAGCATGAACACAATCTTTCGCCCAACTATAATCCATCTTCTCCAAAATTCTAAACACCTGTTTAAAATGTAATTTCTGCTCCTGCCCAACCTCATAAATCATCTTGTCAAACTTATACTTTTTTTGTCTATCTAGCGCCGCCGCCAAATCCCGCGTAACATACAAACTTGTCCCGTCGCTCTTCTGAACCAGCGCAACCCCAAGCCCCTCATCCTTCAAATTAATAATCATCGCCCCATCATCTTTTTTTACCAACTTCTTTTTCTCCAGTTTTTTAATAACCGCATCCATTTGAAAATTATAAAAACTTTCTCCAGAAACAACATCAAACTCAACTCCGAGCAAATCATAAATCTTATCAAACTCCTTCAACGACAACTCTTTAAATTTATTCCATAACTCTCTATTCTCTTTATCGCCACCCTCTAACTTTTTAAATTCCTCTCGAGCATTCTTAGCATATTCCTCATCATTCGCCTTCACATATAACTCATACAAATATTTAATCGGATTTTCTTCTAGTTTTGTTTCATCGCCCCATTTTTTAAATCCAAATATAATTTTTCCAAATTGCGTCCCCCAGTCCCCGAGATAATTAATTTTCACAATCTTAAACCCATTTGCCTCACAAATCTTTCCAATTGAATTTCCAATAATCGTCGACCTCAAATGCCCAATTCCAAACGGTTTCGCAATATTCGGCGACGACATATCAATACAAATAATTTTCCCCTTCCCCAAATTATTCCCCCCGAAGCTTTTCTTTTTTACTCTCGTTAAAACATTTTCAGCCAAAATCTTTTTATCAACAAAAAAATTAACATACGCTCCTTTAAAATCAACATTCGAAATTTCCTTGGGTAGTTTTTTTCTTATCTTCTCAGACAAATCCCCCGCAATCTTAACAGGACTCTTCTTTAAAACCTTAGCCAAGCCAAAACATGGAAACGCGAAATCTCCCAACTTATCATTCGGCGGAACCTCAATCAAATTCTCAATTTCAGATACGTTCAACTTAATTTCCTTTGCAATCAATTTAGCAATTTTATTTTTCATGAAATAAAATACGAATCAGGATTTATTAAACTTTTCATTAAAATACAACCCACTTTCCTTAAAATTATTTTAAAAAACTACCACTCTTTAACAAAATGCCCACTTTTTTCAGTAAAACTTCCAATCAGGATCATTATAAAATCTATAAAAATGCCAACCCCAAAAAATCCTACAGTTATAAGATAAAGGAAACCCGTTCCAGCTTTGCCAACATAAAATCTATGTATTCCAAGAAATCCCAAAAAAATACAAAGCAAAAGTACAACAAGTCGACTTTTTGAAGAATGTATATTGTTTTTAACCATAAAACTAACACCCCTATAATCTATTTAAACCTTTCATTAAAACACGGCCAACTTTCCCTCTGCTTTCTGCTCCCTATCTAAAACACTTCCTCTTTTATTGATTCTTGGCCTACCACTCTCCTTGTCTTTTCTTAAGGTAACATCCAAGCCTTTTAATAATTCAGAAATACCTTCCTCAAATCCTCTAACTTCCGATGCCTCTCCGTGAATTCCACTCTCTCCCGAAAAATTGATAATCGAATCCGCCAAATATGAAACAAGCAACAAATCGTGGTCGACGACAAAAGCCGTCTTTCCTTTTTCAATCATCGCATCCTTAATCGCCTTCGCAACAGAAATCCTTTCCTCAACATCCAAATACGCCGACGGTTCATCAATCAAATAAACATCTGCATCCTTCGCCAAACACCTCGCCACACTAAATCTCTGCAACTCACCACCCGACAACTCTTTCAATTTTTTTCCAATTAAAACCCCAAGATTAAATACCGAAGACAATTTCTTATTTATCTTCTCCTTAAACATAATATCCTTAATAATCTCCTCACTTTCACTAAATAAATATTGAGGTTTATACGAAACACCCAAGTCCAAATCCAGCCTTTCCTTTTTCCCCTCTCCGAACTCCGAACTCCGAGAGTCTGCCCCAACCAATTGGGTCTGCCCCAACCTGATTTTCCCTTGTATTTGTGAGGGTATTTGTTTTGAATTTGTGAGGGTAACTCCGAACTTGCGAACTTTAATTTCCCCTGCCAACGCCCGTACAAACGAACTCTTCCCTATTCCATTCCTCCCCAATATCCCAATCACGTGATTCTCATGAATTTCCCCAGCACTAACTTTCAGCTCAAAACCAGATTTAAATTTCAAATCAAAAGCAGGCCAATCTGCAATTTTAGCCCCATTCATCGAAGGATTTTTTGTAAAATTGAAACTTAATGCCTTATCTCTTATCCTTAAATTCTCCTCTTTCAAAAATCCGTGTAAATAAGCATTAACCCCCACCTTAGACGACTTAACCCCAGACACCGTACCAAACGCCCCCTGTCCCCCAAAAAAAATATTCAGATAATCTGTCAAATAATCTAAAATCAACAAATCATGTTCCACAACAATAAGTGTCTTACCCTTAGAAATTTCCTTCAAAAAATCACTAACCCTCAATCTCTCTGCAATATCTAAAAACGCCAACGGCTCATCAAAAAAATAAACACTCACCTTTCCCAAACTCGCCGCTAAAATTGCAACCTTCTGCAATTCTCCTCCCGACAGTTTATCCATCCTATTTCCTAAAACATACGAGATACCAAGTTTTTCAGCTAACTGCTTAATCT
>CBDVEE010000029.1:0-7406 GCA_965372925.1 uncultured archaeon | reverse complement strand
TTTGTCAAATAAAATGGATATTATTATAAATAATGTTCCTGCCCAATAAATCCAATTTGCGTTTCCGAGGTCGTCTTTGAATGACCACATCGTAAAAAATACTATTGCATAAAGTATCCATCCTGCCCTTCTTCCAAAAGGTCCTATGTCTGACTGATGAATAAAAAAGAAATATACCATTAGTGGCAGGAATATCGTTATCGCAATTGCTAAAGTACTATATTGTAATAATATTGCCTCAACAAAATTATCTGGAAGGTATCTTATTGCCAAAATTGAAACTGCACTTGAGATTATCCATTGTATTGGTTTATTTTTTCTCCCCCCAAAAATTGTATTTTCTTTTATTACTGTATAGACTACTAAAAGAATTATGGAGAATAAAAGTATTTTTGCAAAGAGAAGTTCGTCGAAGGAATTTATGTTTAAGATTGTATCGCTGATAAATTGTATTAGAATAATTATTACTTCTTTTAATCCGTTTGTAAGTTGCTCAACGCCCTGAACTGGTCCAGCGGTTACCAACGACGAAAAGAAAATTACTAACAGTGACAGAATACTTGTTTTCGTTTTCATAATAAAATCAGAACTTTGAAGTTTAAAAGAGTTGTTGTAGTAATATTTATAAAGAATAATACTGTTGGTTTGTTATGACTAATAAAAATATGAAACGGTTTTTAGTTTTAGGGATATTGGGTTTGTTTATGATTTCTATGATGGCTGGGGTTATGGGAGAGGAAACAGCTAAAGAAATTGGAACAGCTTTGGGAACGGAAGCTAGAGGATTTGGCGAGGGAATTAGGGCGTTTTTTGTAGGTTTATTTGGTGATGCCGATTCTAAAGGAGGGAAGGGATGGCTATCTAAAGTATTTTTTGCTGTGTTGCTTGGGATGATAATATATACTACAATTTCTTCATTTTTTCCTGGCAGTAATTTTATTCAGTGGGGGATTACTATTGCTATTACTACCATTGCTATGATTGGGATTCCTCCTGGTTATCTTGAAGCTCTCATGGTTTCTTATGGAGCAATGGGACTGACTATATTGACTGTCATTCCATTTTTAGTGATGGTTATTTTTACCGTTAAGGTTAAGGATTTAATGATAGCTAAAGGAACATGGGCGTTTTATGTTTTTTATTATTTCTTTTTGATTATCGGTCAATGGTGGAATGTTAGAGTTGCGAATACTGTTGCTACTGCTGTAAGTACTGCACCTTACTGGATTGCATTTTTGGGAGGAATTGCTATGTTTTTTACTATTCCCTATGTTAGACATTGGTTTGATGATGCCAAATTGGGTACATATGTAGAAACGGCGGAGACAGCTATTAAGAAAGAAACAGAGACGCATAAACTTTCTAAAAAATCTCATGAAGGAACAGTTGAAGCTGCCACAAGTTAATCCCCAAACTTTTTTAAACATCCTATTCTATTTTAAATCATGAAAAAAATTATAATTATTGGTTTATTGTTTTTGCTTTTATTTAGTTTCGTCGTCGCACAAGATGAACCGAGTGTTGAAGTTGGTGGTGAAGATGTCGAAAAGATACAGAGTGCTATTGATGATTATGTTCCAATCGATGAGACAGGTGAAATTGATTTTGATAAATACAAGCCGTTTAGGACTAAGGCAGATGAGAGAATTAAAAAGATAAATAAATATGTTGGACCGATTACGAAAGTGCTTTGGGGAGTTGAGTTGTCGTTGTCGTGGGTTTTTATTTTTTCATTTATTTTATGGATTCTATTGATTGAATTAATTGTTATGCCGGTTAGTGAGATACTCGATTTTAATATTTTTGGCTCGTTGGTTGGAGCGGGAATTATCGCGACGTTGGCAATGCAGGGATTTGGAAAAGATTTTGTTATTTGGATTGAGAGCTTAGTAACTCAGTGGTATATTGGGGCTATGGCTTTGGTCTTTGGAGCAATTTTTGCGATGATTTATTCTGTTGTTATGAAGCATCTCGGAGCGAGTGTCAAGATAGCCAAAGAAAAAGCGGCGGCAGATCAGACGAAAAGAGATAGAAAAATTCTTCATGTCGATGCATGGCTTACTAAAAAAGGTTGGAAAGATTAATCATCATTCCTTTACATCAACAAGTTCAAGAGTGGGCTTTTTTAAAATTAATATTAAAAAGAATGTAGCGATTAGTGAGAGGACTAAGGTAATGAGTGCGTAGGAAACCGCGTCGGTTGTTCCGATGACTGCACCTGTTGCGAGATTTTCACGGAGGATACCGGTAGTTCCTGTTATTATTATTCCGAGGGACGCAAGTGAAATTGCAATACTGATGCCAAGGAGTAATCCGATTATCATATTATTAGTAGGTATCCTCTTGTTTTAAACTTTTCTTAACTTTTAACTTTTTATTTAATTTCTACTGTTTCTCTTTAATATTAACAAGTTTTATATATTCTTTAATTTTGTTTCTTAGATGGTGATGGTGTATATTTTTTTTGTTGTGGGAATTTATCTTTTAATAAAAAGTGCTGATTGGATTATTGATGGTTCATCTTCTCTATCGAAAAAACTTGGGGTTTCGAGTTTGATAATTGGTTTGACAGTCGTGGCTTTTGGGACGTCGTTGCCAGAGTTGGTTGTGAATTTATTTGCCGCATTTAAAGGCTCGTCTGAAATTGCGTTTGGAAATATTATTGGGAGTAATATTGCCAACATTCTTTTAGTTTTGGGGATTGTGGCTGTGATTGGAAATGTTAAAATTAAATCTGAGACAGTGTGGAAAGAAATTCCGTTTGTTTTATTGGCGACTTTCGTGCTGTTTGCTTTGACGGCAAAAACTTTTTTTAATGGGGAAGGTTTATTCAGTTGGGATGATGGTTTAGTTTTGTTGGCTTTGTTCGCGATATTTCTTTATTATATTTTTCAGACAGCATTAAAAGATAAAAAAAATATTGGCTTTGTCGAAGATTCTGATGAACCAAATTCAAGAATTGCTTTGAAATTAATTATTGGGCTTGTTGGAATTTGTCTTGGTGGAAGATGGGTTGTTGACGGGGCAGTATTTATTGCGGGGCAGTTTGGTTTAAGTGAATTTTTGATTTCAGCAACGATAATCGCAGTTGGGACATCATTGCCAGAGTTGGTTGTTTCTATTATAGCTGTTATGAAAAAAAATGTTGATTTGGCCGTGGGAAATATTATTGGGAGTAATATTTTTAATATTCTTTGGGTGCTTGGAATTGTTCCGCTTGTGATGCCGTTGAAGATTCCAGAGTTTATTGGATTTGATATTGGAATAATGTTTTTGGCTACATTATTATTATTTATTTTTATGTTCATCGGAAAAAAACATGGGTTAGATAGAAAAAAAGGAATTATGTTTATTTTGTTTTATGTTTTATATATTGCTTATATTATTATTAGGGGTTAGAAAAATTCACTCAATCCTTTCTGTTTTTTTGCTTCTGTTATTGCTCGAAGTTTTTGTAATCCCGAGTTTATTCTGTTTTCGGAAAAATTGTGGGAAACAAATATTTCTTTTACTTTTGTTTCGTCTACTTTTTTGAATTCTATATCTTCTGTAGAAGATAATTTATATTCGTGGAATTGTTTGAAAATTTCTTGCCAATCAAAAACAAAGTCAAATTTTTTCTGGACTTCTTTAAATATTTCTATTGGATATTTATATTTTTGGACAATTTCTAATGCTTTTTTTTGTCCGAGACCTCGAACTCCACCTGGGTTATAGTCAGTTCCGACGAGGATTGCGAGACAGATTAATTGGTCTTTGTCTATGTCAAGTTTGGTTACGACTCGCTGAAATTCAATCAGTTCTGGGCTTATGTCAACATATAACCCTGATGAAGTTTTTCGTCGTCGTGCCGAGGTTAAATTTCGGATAAGATATGGAGCTCCGTAAAGTAAAACATCATAGTCTTGGGATGCTACTGCCCAGACTTTGTTTGTTCGTGCCAAAATTGCGGCTTCTGCTTCTCCCTCTGCAGGGGCTTGAATAACCGGAATACCTAATGCTTCTAAAAGTTCTTTGGATTGTTCAATTATTTTGTCAGTTATTTTTACAAATCGTCCACCATATTTTTTCATTTCTCCAATGTCCTTCTTCATCCTCGCCTCTTCATACTTTTGCTCGGCAATCCGTTTTGCCTCTTTTCGTTTTTCAATTTCAGCTTGTTTCAATTCCGGCGGGGTTCCATCAAAAACATAAACTGGCTTAATCCCTTCTTGAAGTAAATTAATGTTCCGGTAAAATAGTCCCGAGAGGTGCGAGGTAATGTCGCCATTTTTATCCATTAGTGGAGTGCCGTCGGGTTGCCGGATTGTTGTTAGAAACTGGTAGAGTGCGTTGAATGCATCTATTGCTACAATTTTTCCTTTTAAGTCTGAGAGTTTTATTTCTTTCTTAGGAATGATTTCAGATATTTGTACGCCCATGTTATTTTAAGGAAAATGAAATATAAATAATTTTCGGAAATGCTAATTTGATTTTAGCCACTCTTCTCTGCCTTCGTCATACATAAAGGGATTGCCAGAATCTTCCGCGGATATTCCATTCATTTCACATGCAAGATAAAAGCTTAAAGGATTATCTATTTCATCTAATGACTTTCCTTTGCTTGCAGATTCATGATTTATCTCAACTCTTGCTGAATTTTCTGATTTTTTTATAAAACTAATTTTAAAAAGTTCATCTTTGAGATAACAATCTAAAACTAATTTTGCAGTTCCCATCTTATCTGCTTTAGCTTCATCAAAATCTCTATCTCCAATATCATATTTTGAAAATCCCTCTGCTTCTCCTTGAGAAAATTTATATGAAAATGTTAATATGGGGCTTCCATCTCTATCTTGGCTTTCCCCTTTATAATATATATCTCCCCTTATCTTGCCTGTATCAATTACGTCAAATTTGATTTTTCCAACTAAATTCTCTAATCCCATACATTTATCACTATATAATGGTATTTAAAGTTTGTGTTTGGTAAAGAAAATATATAAACTTGGTTTTGTTATTGAATTTATGAAATTTGAGTTCGCACCTATTGATTATGATTATTTTGATTTTAATGGTCGAAATTATGTGCGATTGATTGGGAGAAATGGGAAAGGTGAAAAGGTTTGCGTGGTTGATTCTTATGAGCCAAATTTTTGGATTGTTTTGAAAAGGGAAGCTGGTACTGAAAAGATTGCGAAAAAAATTGAGAACATTGAAGTTAAAAAAGCGTCGAGAGTCACGAAAGTTTTGCGGACGGAAATTCTGGATAAGAAATATTTGGGCAAGGATGTCAAAGCTATTAGAGTTTTTGTGACAAACTATAAGGATGCGCATGATGTTGCTTCGGCGATTGGAGATATTGATGGAATTGAGAAACGTCGGGAGTATGATATTTCTTTGATTACGAAATATATTAAAGAGAAAGGCGTCGAGCCGTTGAGGTGGTATGACGTCGAGGGGAGTAGCATTAATGATTCGGAAGTTGGGAATTCAGGTATTGACAAATTAGATGTTGATGTTTGTGTTTTTATTGAGAATATTAGACCATTGAAAAAGGATAAAAAGTTTGTTCCAAAAATTTTGACTTACGATATTGAGACGAGCGAAAGAGAAATTGGAAAGGGTGAAATTTTTATGGTGTCGTTTTATGGCGAGGGAATTAAAAAAGTTTTGAGTTGGAAAAAATGTAAGGATGCGGAGAGTTATGTTGAGTTTTGTAAGGACGAGGCGGATATGCTGGAAAAATTTGTTAAGTATGTTAATGATTACGCGCCTGATATTTTGGCTGGGTATTTTTCAGATGGATTTGATTTGCCATATTTAAAAGTTAGAGCAGAGAAGAATGGTGTTAAATTAAATTTGGGTGTTGATGGTAGGGTGCCGAGTTTTACGAGAGGCAGGATTCCTTCGGGGAAAATCGCTGGAATTGTTCATGTAGATTTGTACCGATTTATTGATTCTGTTTTCGCGCAATATTTACAATCAGAGACCTTGTCTTTAAATGAAGTTGCGAAGGAATTAGTCGGAGATAAGAAAGAAGATTTTGATTTTGCGAAATTGGGAAATATGAAAGATTCAGATTGGTGTGATTTTTTTTCTTATAACTTGCAGGATTCGGTGGTGACTTATAAGTTGGCTGAGAAAATTTGGCCTGATATTTTAGAGTTTAGTCGGATTGTGAAAGAGCCGTTATTTGATGTGACTCGAGATAGAATGGCGATGCATGTAGAGAATTATATTTTGCATAATTTGGATAAGTTTGATGAGATTGCGGAGAAGCGACCGGGATATAGTGAGATTGGTGAAAGACGGGCGAAAGGAAAATATGAGGGGGCTTTTGTTTTTGAACCGGTGCCAGGGCTGTATGAAAATTTGGTAATGTTTGATTTTACATCTATGTATGCGTCGGTGATTGTTTCGTATAATTTGTCGAAGGCGACTTTCGTTGGAGGCGAAACATTTTCTAAGAAGCAGGGTTTCTTCCCAATTATGTTGAATGAGATTATTGAGAAGCGGAAGATTCATAAGAAGGAATTCGCAAAAGCTCCATCTGGAATGCTAAAGGCTCGATCTAATGCATATAAACTTTTGGCGAATGCAGCTTATGGTTATCAAGGATTTTTTGGAGCTAGATATTATTGTCGTGAGGCCGCTGCAGCAACAGCTCGATTAGCTAAAGAAAATATTTTAAGTGCGATTGATAAAATTGAAAAAGCTGGATATAAAATTATTTATTCGGATACAGATTCTATTGCTTTTTTGCGAGGCGATAAAAACAAAACTGATATTTTAAAATTTTTGAAGGAGATTAATGAGGAATTGCCCGGGATTATGGAGTTGGATTTGGAAGATTTTTATAGTCGTGGTTTGTTTGTTGCAAAGAGGGGAATAAAAACGGGGGCGAAAAAGAAGTATGCTTTGGTCGATGAAAAGGGAAAGGTTAAGATTCGTGGGTTTGAAACGGTGCGACGAGATTGGTGCCAATTGACTCGGAATTTACAGAGTGAGATGTTGGCGAAAATTTTAGAAGATGGGGATGAAAAGAAGGCATTGAATATTTTGAAAGATGTTGTGAAACGGTTGAAAGAGCGTAAAGTTGAGTTGGTGGATTTGATGATTAGGACGCAGTTGCGTCGACCGTTGAATAAATATTTGTCGGAGGGACCTCATGTTATTGCTGCAAAGAAAATGGAAGCGAGAGGGATTCAGGTTTCAACTGGAATGTTGATTGAATATTTTGTTGGAGAAGGCTCGGGGAAACGAATTGGAGACAGGGTTTATTTGGCGGATGAAAAAGCGAAGTATGATATTGATTATTATTTGGGAAATCAAATTTTGCCCGCAGTTGAAAATATTTTCGACGTGTTTGGGGTTGATGTTAAAGCAATTATTGACGGGGAGAAGCAGGAACGGTTATTTTGAAT
>CBDVEE010000028.1:0-7476 GCA_965372925.1 uncultured archaeon | reverse complement strand
TCTCCAGTCACGGCGGCTGGGGCGTAATACCCTTTTGGCATCCGCTGGGGACTACATTTTATATCGAATCAGCGTCGGTAAATCGATAATAAACGAGACTAAAGTTACACATTAAAAATTAGACGCTTTATTTATCTATCTGGCGGAAGCTCTTTTTTTGTAACCACTGTTATTTCCTAACAACTAACATAAATATATAAATAGAAGATATCCCTATAAATAATATGATAAAAAATGAAAACCCAAAATTTGAAGTAATAGTCTTAGGATTAATCTTTGATTCTGCAAAAAAGAAAATTCTAATCGGAAAAAGAAGAAGATAGGATAAAGATGCCGAATTATTAGAATGGTGCTTTCCAGGAGGAAGAATACAGCCAGGAGACGATATAGATAAAACTCTCAAGCAAAAAGTAAAACTAGAAACAGGCTACTCTGTAAAAAATATAGGGACATTTTTCTCAAGAACTTACGAGGAAAAACCAGAAACTGTATCTATCTCATTTTTAACAAAGGTTTTCGAAGGAGAAGAAAAACCAGGAGATGATATTGTAGAATTAAAATGGGTTAGTATAGATGAAATTGAAAACTACTTTAAAATTCCAATGCACAGAAAATTAAAAGAATTTTTATCGGAATTAATATAAATGATTCAACCTATATAATCAATCTCGACAATATTTATTGTCTTTAAAATTATAAATAAAAAAATAAAAATAAAATCCCCTAACTTTTAGTATTCTTATTTTCTGTTTTTAAAACAATCAGCACAGAAAACATCTCTTCCTTCGGTTGGCTTGAATGGTACTTCACATTCTTTTTTGCATTGTGAGCATATTGCCTTATGCATTTCTCTTGGTGCTCTGTTAAAGTTATTTCTTCCGCTAAAGTTGCTGTTTCTGTCGTTATTGAATCTTTTTCTTTGTTCCATATTATTTTTACTCCTTTTAATTTATATTACAACATTAAAAGTCTAATATTATGGGTTTTTATCGGTTTAAAAAGTTATGTTAATTAATTTATTCTAAATAAATACCAGCCTTTCCCGGCTTGGCCTTTTTCGCCTTATTCCCGGGGTCATACTTTTTAGAATTATCAACCGCAAAAATATTTACATCTTTTCCTATCGCATCGCCAATTTTTATAGTATCAACTTTGCTAATTTCAAACGGCATTACATAAAGATAAACGTTTTTCTTGTCTGGATATTTTTCAACGATTGGCTTTAATTCCTTAATAATTTTCTCATTCAAATCGGCAACTTGTTCCTGTCCCCTAATTTTCTTTTCGTCTGCTTTTGGCCACTCGCTCACAGAAATAAAATCTTTATTTCCTAATTTCTTCCAGAGTTCTTCGGTGATGTGAGGACAAATCGGACTAAGTAATTTCAAACAACTTTCAAAATCTTTTTTCGCAACTTCCTTCTGCTCAGTTAGCAAATCAAATAATTCTTTCAGCTTAATAGTTGCTTTCCTGTGCTGGAAATTTTCAAAAAACCTGCCAGTGTCTTTAATTGCAGAATTCAATTTTGAAACAAAATCACTAGAACTTTTACCAAATTTTATATTTTCCGATGTGTTAAAAATTTTCTTAATAAATCTTAAACTCCCCTGAATTCCTTTTTCAGACCAGTCCCGGGGTTTATCCGGCGCTGCCAGAGACAGCAAAAAATATCTCGCAGTATCCATCCCATATTTATTTGAAACCTCATCAGGATTAACAATATTTCCTTTTGACTTGCTCATCTTATCTCCGTCAGGACCGTGAAGCATACCCTGATTAAACAGCGCTTTAAACGGCTCATCAAAATCCAAAAATTTCAAATCCCTAAGTGCCTTGGTAAAAAATCTCGCATAAATTAAATGCATACACGCATGCTCCGCTCCGCCAATATACTGGTCTACAGGTAGCCACTTTTTAATTTTTTCTTTACTAAAAGGTTCTTTGTTATTTTTATTGTCAGGATATCTCAAAAAATACCACGAAGAATCAAAAAATGTATCCATTGTTTCAGTTTCTCGTTTTCCAGCACCGCCACATTTAGGACATTTGACATTAACCCATTCTTTATTTGTCGTCAACGGGTTGCCTTTGCCGAACTTAACATCTTCTGGTAAAACTACTGGCAAATCTTTTTTTGGAACTGGGACGATGCCACATTTCTTACAATAAATAATTGGAATTGGTGTTCCCCAATATCTTTGTCGACTAAACCCCCAATCTCTTAATTTATAATTTACAACCTTCCGCGCAGAATTTTTTTTAATAAGCCAGTTTGTAATTTTTTCTTTTGCTTTAATATTATCCAAACCATTAAATTTATCGGAGTTGATTAGGCTACCTTTTTCGGTATACGCTCTTGTTTCGGTTAACTTTCCACTAATAACTTCCTTAATCTCAATTCTATATTTTTTGGCAAATTCAAAATCTCTCTGGTCGTGAGCAGGCACTGCCATAACCATTCCCGAACCATAATCAGCGACAACAAAATTTCCGGCGTAAATTGGTATACTTTCTCCGTTAGCGGGATTTACCGCATAACTTCCAGTCCAGATACCCTCTTTTTCCAATCTCTCAATTTCCTTTTCCGAAACTGAACCCAAATTCTTCAAAAATTTATCAACTTCTTTCTTCTGTTCTTCCGTGACTAATTCATCAAGTCTTTCATGTTGTGCCGAAACAACCATAAATGTAACTCCAAAAATCGTGTCAGGTCGCGTTGTAAAAATTGGCCAAGTGTTTTTCTTATCTAGAATCTCATCTAGTAGTTCGGGAAACTCTTTTGTTTTCATTCCACTTAATGTAAAATGTCCTTTGTTTTTCAAATTTATTAATTTTGCAGAAAGTTCTTTTTTATAAAAATATGCACTTTTAATTGTTTCTTCTTTATCGTTGGAAATAAAAACAACTATATCCTCAACAAGTTCTTTTATCTTTTTATTTATTTCAAAATTGCAAAAATCCTTAATTCTTAAGCTCTCTATAGTTGTTTCTTTCGAAGGAGCAACCAATATTAATTTTTTTATTTTTTGTCTATTCTCACTAAGCCATCGAACCATAAATGCCCCTCCTGCATTATGTCCAATTAAAATAGTATTTTCATTAATGTCTAATTTTTCGAATTCCTTTTTCCACTTTTTATAATTTGGCTTCCATGGTTTAGGCATTAAGGGTGTTTCGGTTTTTATTCCATTTTTTTCTAATTGATTTTTCATCCAAAGAATCCAATGTTTTTTATTTTGAGGAAATTCGTCAGGTTTGTCTTCTTTTGGCGACCCATGCACAATCACAACATTAGAAACTTTATCTCCCCTTTTCTTAATTTCAAAATCAATCTCAGTTCCGTGCGATTTCCCAATCCAGTTTTTCTGCATAGCTTTAATTTTTTCTGGCCAGTCAAGTGTCTCGAGTCCCTCAATTAATTCGTCGGCATAGTTAGTAGTTTTCAAACACCATTCGTCCAAGTGTCTAATTTCAATTTTTGATTTGCATCTTTCGCAAATTCCCCCTTGTGCCTGCTCATTGGAAATCACGGTATCGCATGAAGGGCACCAATTAACTGGAGCTTTCTTTTTGTAAATTAATCCGGCTTCCAAAAACTTCAAAAAGAAATACTGGTTCCATTTGTAATACTCGGGGGACATCGTTGCTAAAGTTTTCGTCCAATCGTAACTAAGTCCCAACGATTTCATCTGTCGGATATAATTATTTATCGCGTTCTCCGTGAAAGGTTTAGGATGCTCGTTCACTTTAATCGCTGCGTTTTCTGCTGGGAGACCCAATGCATCAAAGCCCATAGGATAGAGAACCTCAAAGCCGTTCATCCTTTTGAAACGAGCCAGAACATCTCCAATACTATAATTGAGCGCATGTCCCATGTGAAGTCCCGACGACGAAGGATAGGGAAACATTTCTAAAATATAATATTTTGGTTTTTTACTGCTCTTACTAACCTCAAAAACTTTTCCATCTTCCCATTTCCTTTGCCATTTCTTTTCAATCTTCGCAAAATCAAATTCTGTCATATCAGACTCAAGAGATAAGCCTTTTTAATTTTAATCATCAATTGGAGTTATCATATCATTTTGCATACTTACCCAAAACAAAACATTTAAATAGTATTATGACTATATATTCATAACTAAAATAGCCGAAAGGCGGGACAAACAAAATGCCAGCACAAGATAGAACAGGACCATTAGGACAAGGACCTTTAACTGGAAGAGGATGGGGGTATTGTGGTCGCGGATTTAGAAGAGGTTTTGGAAGAGGATTTAGAAAAATTTTTACATTAAATCCAACCAAAGACCAAGAAAGAAAAATTCTGGAAGCAGAACTTGCCGAGATTGAAGCTGAAAAAGCCGAGATTGAAAAGCAGCTAAAAGAGACAAAATAAAATGCCAAGGCCACTCATGGGGAGAAGAGTTAGGGGTCGACCAAGTTCTTCCTATTTCAAACCAGTAGGGATAAGAATGATTGAACTGGAAGAAGCTGTCTTAATAATGCCGGAATTTGAAGCAATTAGATTGGTTGATTTGAACGAAGTCTCCCAGGAAGAAGCAGGAAAAAGTATGCAAGTGTCTCAATCAACTCTTTCAAGAATTTTAAAATCTGGAAGAAAAAAAATAGCCGATGCCATAATCAGCGGAAAGGCAATCAGAATTGAAAATGGATAAACAAAAACACACAATTCTATTTATAACAGTTTTATTTATCTCTGTTATTATATCTAGTCCTTTATTAGTTGCTCAGGAAAATAGTGAAGTAGTTTTACATATATTTTATGGTCAGGGTTGTCCGCATTGCGGAACGGCACTAAATTTTTTAAATTCTATTACAAAAGATAATTCCCTTTTGATTATTAAAGAACATGAAGTCTATTTTAATCAGGAAGAAAGAGAATTGTTTGAACAAGTAACTAATGCTTTTGGAGAAAATATTGAGGGTGTTCCAACTATTTTTATTGACAATAAAATTTTCGTAGGATTTAGTAACTCAATAGCCAATTCTCTTGAATACGAAATTCAGAGATGCCTGAAACAAGGTTGTGAAAATCCGCTAAATAAAATTAAAGACGAAGAAACAACTAAATTAATAGGGGATAGTTCTCCGACGGATAATCCCGAAAAAACAAGAATAATTAAACGGCTAACTCTTCCCGCGGTTATTTTAGCGGCGATTGTTGATGCGATTAATCCTTGCGCATTTGCAGTTTTAATAGTTTTAATGTCAACAATTCTCATTTCAACAAACAGAAAAAAGGCGTTATTCTCGGGATTGGCATTTTCTGCATCTATTTTTATCTCGTATTTCTTAATGGGGATTGGATTATATTCAGCCATTCAGGCAACTGGGCTGAGTCACACTTTTTATATAATTGTTGCTATACTTGCAATATTTATTGGATTATTTAATCTTAAGGATTATTTATGGTATGGTAAGTGGTTTGTTATGGAAGTTCCATTAAGCTGGAGACCAAAATTGCAAGTACTAATTGAGGGAGTTGCATCCGTTCCAGGAGCTTTTGCAATAGGTTTTTTGGTGAGTTTATTTTTATTGCCCTGCACATCGGGACCTTACATCGTAATTCTTGGCTTGTTAGCTGAAGCGACGACGAGAACTTATGCTATATTGCTTTTAGTGCTTTATAATCTTATTTTTATCTTACCTATGATTTTTATTACTCTTGCGATTTATTTTGGATTTACAACAACAGAAAGAGCAGAAGCATTGAGGCAAAACAAATTAAAAGTATTGCATTTAATCGCGGGAATAATTATATTATGTTTAGGAATAGGAATGTTAATCGCGATAAAATTGGGAATGATTTAAATAAAAATGAGACAATCTATAATAAAATCCGCTAAAGCATTATGGAAATCTACTCCAATAATTTTAGGAACTATTTTGCTTGTCAGTTTAATTTCTAGTATAATTCCTAAATCGTTTTATATTTCAGTATTTAGTAAAAATATTATTTTAGATTCTTTTGTTGGAAGTATGGTCGGAAGTATTTCTATGGGAACACCGATTGCAAGTTATATTTTTGGCGGAGAGATGTTGGTACAAGGTATTGGACTAATTGCCGTAACTTCTTTTCTGGTTGCATGGGTTACCGTGGGAATAATACAGCTACCAGCAGAATCAACAATTTTAGGAAAAAAATTTGCCATAATCAGGAATGTTAGTGCTTTTATTTTAGCTATAGTCGTTGCTGTTATTACGGTATTAATTTTAGGAGTAGTAAAATGAATTTAAAAAATATATTAAAACAAATTTCAGGAGCCTGGTATTTTTTAATAGTAATAATTTTAATATATTTTTTACTATTTATTTTCAACCCTAAATCTTTTTTTATGAGCTTAAATTTTTTCGGCAAAATTATTTTAAAAATAATTCCCGTTTTTGTTTTTGTTTTTGTTTTAATGACATTAAGTAATTATTTTATAACTCCAAAATTTATTATAAAACATCTTAAAAAGAAAGGAGCTAAAAAATGGTTTTTTGTAATTGTCGGAGGAATTTTATCTTCTGGTCCAATTTATATGTGGTATCCTCTCTTGGCAGATTTAAGAAATAAGGGATTAAACCATGGACTTATCGCTTGTTTTTTGTACAACAGAGCAATAAAAATTCCTATCTTGCCTATCGCCATTCTTTACTTTAGTTGGCAATATATTTTAATATTATGTTTTGTTATGATTTCTATGTCAGTTATTCAGGGGTTAATAATAAATAAATTAATGGAGGTGAAAAATGAAAATTGCTGTAGCATCTGAGAAAAAAGATATTGAATCAGAAATAAGTGGGAGAGGCGGAAGAGCCCCTTACTATCTTCTTTTTGAAAATAAAAAATTAGTTGAAGTCATTAAAAATCCCTTTGCGGTTGGTTCAGGCGGAGCTGGTTTTTCTGTTGCTTATATGTTAGCCGAAAAAAAAGTTGATTTAGTTATTGCTGGAAGAATTGGTCCTAATATGGAATCTGCTTTATCCGAAAAAGGAATCAAATTTAGAGAAGAAAGCGGGAAGAAGGTAAAAGAAATAATCTAAAAATCTCACCCCAAACTTTTTTAAATCGTTAAATTCTCTAGCTATGTGCGTGGGTAGTTTAGCGGTTAGAATCTGTCGTTGCCAACGATGGGACCGGGGTTCGATTCCCCGCTCGCGCATTGAAGCCCGGTACCGGGGTTGAGCATCTTTGCTCGAATTTTCTCAACGAAGTGATTAGAAAATTTTAGAGTGAAGTGTGAACAGATTCCCCGCTCGCGCATTTTATTTTAATATAATTAATTTTTTATTCTTAAAACACAAACTTTAAATACCATTATATAATAACAAATATTATGGTAACCACAGAAACAGAAAGACGAAAAAATCTTGTAATAATAGCAGTGGCAGGCGAATATGACGTAATTATGAAGAATCTTTTTGAAAGATATGTAATAGCTTCACAACAAGAAGAGTGTGAAAGATTGGGAA
>CBDVEE010000027.1:0-7582 GCA_965372925.1 uncultured archaeon | reverse complement strand
TAAAACAGAAAAAGATAATTTATGTTCCGAATGATTTAAAAAAATTCCCTTTGCTCCATCTGCCTTAACTGCTTCTGGAAGAATAAATCCAGTTCCTCTCCCTGGCTTTTGCCAATCAACATGCTGGCAAAAAACTTTTAATTTTGTTTTTCTCACAACTTCTTCAATATCTGAAGCCTGTATTCCAATAATAATTTTATTATCTATTTTCCCAATTTTCTTCGCTAACTTCAAAACATTAATCCCTTGTTTATATGTCTTAAAATTTACAACAACTATCGGCTTCATCTCCAAATCACCTTCTGTAATTTGTCTGCAATTTTCAGTGGATTCTTTGCCTGCCAAACATTTCTCCCAATAGCAATTCCAATACAACCAACTTTAACGGCATCTCTAATCTCATTTAATAATTCCTTTTCACCTTTTTTCATTCCGCCAGCCGTAACAACTTTACACTTTCCAGCCGATTCAACTGCCCACTTAATATCAGCTTTTTTCCCAGTTGATTGAATCTTGACAATGTCTGCTCCAATCTCTAATCCTACCCGTGTAGCATATGCCATCAAATCTTTTTTCTTTTTTCTCTTAACTCCCTTTCCTCGAGGATAAATCCAAACAATAACTGGCAAATCTTTTTTATGTGCCTTCTTCCTAATCTTTTCAAATTCAGCCAACATCTCTTTCTCAAAAACACTTCCAATATAAATCGTGTAACCCACTGCAACGGCCCCAAGCTTCAATGCTTCATCCACAGAAAATAATTGTCGAGATACCGGCTCGCCCTCAACTAAATTTGTCTTCCCATTCAATTTCACAATCAACGGCACCTTCGCTTTTTTAATCTCCACACAATATTTTTCTGCAATCCCTCCTTGAAAAATTATCGCACTAAATTTCCCCTTCCTGGCAATATCAAGTATATATAACGGATCAACATTTTTATCATTAAAATCTGTTGGTCCGTGTTCCATTCCCTGGTCATAAGCCAAAAACATCGCCTTTCCCTTTTTCAAAATCTTATTTAATTTCAAATTCATTTCAGCTTCATCCTTAACAATTTATTTTTCGCACCAAAATATCTAATTACAGATTCACTTTCCCTCAATCCCAATTTCAAACTTTCCGGAATACTTTTCTCAACAATTATTCCAGTAACAAATCCCGAAGCAAAAGCATCTCCTGCCCCCGTTCTTTCAATTACCTTAATATCGTTTGGCTTTATCGAATATTTCTTTTCCCCATCAAAAGCATAAGTCAATTTATCTTTATTGGTCACAACAACGATACCAAGACAAATATCTAACAAACTCTTCTTGTATCTCTTTTTAATCAAATCAAATTCTTCTTTATTTAAGATAACTATATCTGCCATTTTCAAAAGCCCACGTATATCTAATTTCTTAATTAAATATTCGCTTGGATTAAATGCCAATTTTGTTCCATTCTTTTTTAATTTCTTCGCGAGTTTCTCCTGTGTCTTAAAACTCTCACCCAGCACGGATGAAAAATATAACCAACTACTTTTAAATCTTGGTATATCAGAAATCTTTACGCTATTTCCTAAACCCTTAAAAGTTAAAATTGTTCTATTCTTATCTTTACTATCTAAAATTATCGAATGTCCTGTCGTTCCATTAATTCTCTTCCCTAAGAATTTAACCTTCTCTCTTTTCAACTCATCCAAAACATCTTGTCCATTATTATCATCTCCAACCTTACAGATACAACCTGTTTTTAGTCCTAACCGAGAAAAAGCAACAGCAGAGTTTGTAGCTCCACCTCCTACATCAAACTTCAAATCTTTAACTAAAATTTTCGATCCGGCTTTATACTCAAACTTTTTTCCACTCTGTCCAGTCTCGACAAAAACATCCACTACGGCACTTCCAAAAGTTACGACGTCAAACATTATACACCTCTGAAATCATCAAGGGAAAGATTATTATAAAGGTTTCTAAATAATCAAAATGCTAAAACTTCAATCGGTATAATTACTTTGGTTTTAGTTTCTTTAATTTCTTATTTTAGTGCTTCCAGTCCCACTAATTTTTCTCCAGCTATATATCTTAACAAAGCCCCACCCGAAAGACTAACATGACCAAATCCGGACAACTTATATTTTTTTATGGTGTCGCTTAAATGTCCTCCTCCTACTAAACTAAAATTTTTTAATTTTGCAATAGTCTTCAGTAAATTGACGGTTCCCTTCGCGAAATTTTTATCAGAAGAAAATCCTGCCGGTCCTTTCATAAAAACAACTTCTGCTTTTTTAATCTCGTCGGCATATTCTTTTTGAGTTTCTTTTCCAATATCAAAAATCTCATATCTACTCGGAAAATCTTCAACATTCAACTCTTTTCTTTTTCCATTAACTTTAACAGCAAAATCGATAGGCACTTTAACATTTCTCAATTTTTTCTTTAGCTTACCAGTAATTTTTGAATAATTTTTGAATATGTTTTTTAAATATTTATTTTGTGCTCCTAAATTTTTTCCTTTTGCAATTAAACATATCTGTCCAAATAAACCGCAGGCCAAAACTTTACGCCCCTTCAATAATTTAATGTTGTCTTCTGGTTTCGCACCCCCCAAGACATACAAACAATTTTTTATCTTAATTTTTTTCAAGGCAACAATTTCCTTCTCTAATAACCTCCCAGTAAAACTTTTTAAATAACGAGGAAATAAAACTATCGAAGTATGTTCTCGATGACAAACTGAAAATGCGTCGTTAACAAAGACGTCCGCTATCTTAACTAACTTAAACAATTTGTTCTTCTTTCCTTTTTTTGGTTCAAACTCATCTCTAATAAATCTAATATTATCCAATAAGATAACTTTGCCATTTTTTAATTCTTTAATTGCTTTAATAGCTTTCTTCCCGCAAACATCATCAATAAATTTCACTTTAATGTACTTATTTAAAAATTTGGCATGTTGTTTTAATCCAATAAAATCATCCTTACCTTGCCTGCCCTGATGAGCGATAATAACAACCTTTGCTCCCTTCTGTTTCAACTCAGAAATAGTCTTGACACTTTCCTTTATTCTTCCAGATAAACCAATTTTGCCTTTATGAGCATCGGAATTCAAATCAGTCCTAAGTAAAACAACTTTGCCCTCGAAATCAAAACCGGATAATGTTTTCATTTTTTCAAAATATAATCAAAACTAGCCAGCGCCGCCTTGCACCCTTCACCAGCTGCCGCAACAATTTGTTTAGCGGGAATATCAGTACAATCTCCAGCTGCAAAAATTCCTGGAACAGAAGTCAAATTTTCATTATGCGTCTTTGTTCCTCTAAATAATCTTATCTCCTCCCATTTATTTTTCTTAACATCAGTAAATCCTACCTCGGTAACCAATCCTATTTCGACAAAAACTCCTTCTAATTTTAAAATCATCTCTTTATCTTTTTCAGTATATTTCAAACCACTAACTACTTTTTCTCCAGTTATTTCTAAAATCTTCGCATTATTAATAACGGTAATTTCTCTATCCGCTAAAACCTTTTTTCTTAAATAATTCTCTCCACCAAGCTTAGCATTAATATTTAAAAGATAAACTTTCTTTGCATATTTTCTCAAAAACAAAGCCGCCTCTAATCCTGAATTTCCTCCTCCAGCAATCGCGACAATCTTTCCCTTATATGACGGAGCGTGACAAGTCGCACAATAATTAACACCTTTCCCAAAAAATTTCTCCTCCCCCGGAACATTTAATTTCTTTGGCTTCTTCCCTGAAGCAATAATCACAGCCTTAGAATTATAAACTCCTGCTTTGGTCTTAACCTTCACAATGTTTTTAACTTTACTAACCCATATAACATCCTCCTGCTTAATATTCACTTTATACTTTTTTAACTGTGCCTGAAATTTCTGAACTAACTCAATTCCTGTCGAAGAAAGTGTCCCAGGAAAATTCTCAACCTCTGAACTCCAGACTACTTGTCCACCTACATCAATTGTCACAAGCAAAAAATTTAACTTCTCTCTCGCTGCATAAATTGCTGCAGTTATCCCAGCCGGTCCTCCACCAATAATTATTAAGTCATACATCATTTTAACATTTTAATAAGATCAACCATACGACAACTGTAACCATATTCATTGTCATACCAAGAAAGGATTTTAACTATGTTTCCATTCACCTTAGTTAATTTAGAATCGAAAATAGAAGAATTCGAATTGCCAATAATATCTGAAGAAACAATTTCATCTTCTGTATATTCTAAAATTCCATTTAATTTTTTAGCCGCACTCTTCATGGTTTTATTTACTTCATCCACAGTCACAGATTTTCCTACTGTTACCACAAAATCAGTTATGCTTCCACAGGCAACGGGCACACGAATTGCCATCCCATCAATTTTTCCCTTGAGACTTGGAATTACATCTGCCACAGCACTAGCCGCACCAGAAGTAGTTGGAATTAAATTAACAGCTGCCGCCCTGGCTCTTCTAAATTTTTTATGCGGACTATCTAAAAGTTTTTGGTCTGGAGTATATGCATGAATTGTTGTCAAGAAACCTTTCTTTATTCCGAATTTATCATTTAAAATCTTGGCTATCGGTGCAACACAATTTGTCGTACAAGAAGCCATTGAAATAATCTGATGATTCTTTTTTAAATTTTTTTCATTGACCCCTAAAATAACTGTAAAATCCACATTTTTTCCAGAAGCTGAAATCAGAACTTTCTTTGCGCCAGCCTTTAAATGTTTTGAAGCACCTTCTCTGTCTATAAAAAATCCTGTTGATTCGACGACGATATCAATCCCTAAATCTTTCCAGGGAAGCTTTTCCGGGTTCTCTTCAGAACTAACAATAATTTTTTTCCCATCGACTTTTATAAATCCTTTTCCAGCCTCAATAGATTTTTTATAAACTCCATAAACAGAATCATATTTCAACAAATAAGCTAAAGTTTCAGTATCTGTTAAATCGTTCACCGCGACGACATTTACGTCTTTCTCTAATGCCCGCCTAAAGATAGACCTACCAATTCTCCCAAAACCATTTATAGCAATTTTCATCTCTTTTCCTTGATATTAAACAAAATTTGAGTTAATAAAACTTTCTGCGGTTCTATCTTTATCTCATCGCACGCACAATGAATAAATGAATTTTATTCTGGCTGATAACCGCCAAGAGTGTTTATAATTTTTTCTGACGTGGTTTTGTTTTTTACTTTTGGCTTCCCGATAATCAATACAAACACATAAAAACCAAAGTTTACCAATGTTATTATGGCAGAAAAAGAAAGTCGGCAAGTTAACAATTTGATTTTTAAGGAATTAATTAAGCGTGGATATTCCGAGGAGAATGGTTCTAAAATATGGAATATTGCGGATTCGAAATTGATTTTTTGTTCAAATAATAAGGAACAGGCGTTTTTTGATTTTGAGAAAAATTCTCGGTATCAAAATAAAATTGACTTTCAGGAAATTAATACGATTCAAGATAATATTAAAGAAATTAAAGATAACATTAAAGACAAAGCTATAAATATTGTTGATCTTGGATGCGGAAGTGGGAAAAAGGCGTCGAATATTATTCAAAAATTGAAAGGTTTTAAGATTAGATATTGTCCTGTCGATATTAATAGTGATTTAGTAGAAGTAGCTATTAATACGGTCAGAAAAGAAAATCCGGAAGAGGTCATAAAAATGCAATGGATAATTTCCGATTTTGACAATATCGAAAATATTTCGAAGTCTATTCGCTACAAAGAATATCAAAAAAATATTTTTTTACTTCTCGGCAACACAATAGAAAATTTAGATATCCATGAAATTTTATATAATATTCGGAGGTCGATGAGGGAAGGAGATTTGTTAATTTTAGGGAATAGTATTTGGAATCATAAATCTCAAGAGATGCTTGAATTGTATAGAGAATCAACCACATTAAAAAAGCTGTTGATAAATATTCCAATGGGTCTTGGATTTAAAGAAGAAGAACTCAAGATGAATATTGAGTTAGTAGAATCCAGAATTGAAGTTTATTATAATATTGAAGTTGATAAAACTGTAGAGTTGTACGGGAAAAAAATTGAATTTAAAAAAGGAGATAAGCTCTTGGTTTTATTATCTTATAAATATGAGAAAAAGGACCTCCTCAAAATTTTGAATATGTACTTTGACGAGGTGGATATGAAGATTTCAGAGGATGGTTTTTATTCGGTTTCTATTTGTAAAAAATAATGATAAATCTCAAATAATTACTATTGTGCTTATATAAGCGAAGTTAGGAATGCAAAATTTCTTTTGACATTATAAAATAGAATGATTTATTAAGTTGTTTGAAATATTTAATTTATGACTCAAAATCTTTCTGTTATGATTGTAGGCAATGGTGCAAGAGAACACGCTATCTCTCATGCTTATGAGAATAGTCCGCAAATTGATAAAATTATTACCATACCTGGCAATGAATTTATTGGCTATGGAAGACAAAAAGAAATCATTATAGATAAAGAATGTTCACTAAAAAATCCCGAATCTATTCTCAGACTTGCAAGAAAATATAAACCCAATTTGGTAGATGTTGCCCAAGATGATGCACTTGCACATGGAACGGTGGACTTATTACAGAAATATGAATTCCAAACTTTTGGTCCAGTAAAAAATGTTGCAAGAATTGAATGGGATAAGAAATGGTCTAGAGAGTTCATGCAGAAACATAGAATACCTCAACCTACATTTAGATATTTTAATAATGAAAGCCCAGCAAAAAATTATGCAGAAGAGCTCTATCGAGAAAATCCAACTCGTTTACTATATGTGAAAGCTGCTGGATTATGTTCTGGAAAAGGTGCACTCAAATCAATAAGTTTAGAGCAGGCAATAAAAAATATTGAACAAATGAAAACATTTTCAGACAAAGCAGGAGACATTTTCTTACTTGAAAAAGGATTAGTAGGAGAAGAATTTTCGTATTATGCTGTAAGTGATGGTAAAACCTACAAATTATTTAAATCAGCACAAGACAATAAAACAATTTTCAATTTTGATGAAGGTGACCAAACGGGCGGAATGGGTGCAATTTCTCCTGCTATGGTAACAAAACCTCTTGCCAATCAAATAGAACAAGAAATGATTTTAAGAGCAATTGACGGCATGGCTTCAGAAGGAAATCATTATAGAGGAATTCTCTATTTGGGTGGCATTGTAGTTGATGAAAAACCAGTAAATATAGAATATAACGCGAGATGGGGAGATCCAGAATGTCAGGTTGTCCTACCATCTGTTGAAACAGATTATGTTAATATTGTGATGGCTTGTTTAGAAGGAAGACTTGGAAATTTAGAAATTCATCAAGATAATAAAACAAGAGTTTGTGTTGTTGGAGCATCAAAAGGTTATCCAAATGATTATTCTCAGGTAATAGGAAAGAGGATTTATGGTCTTGAAGAAGCTATGAAAATGGAAGGTGTTAATATTTTTGGTGCTGGTATAGGTGTTCAAGATAGAAAATTTTACGCCAATGGGGGAAGGCTGTTTAGTGTTGTAGGAGAAGGAAATAATATTTTAGAAGCAAAAGAACGAGCTTATTCTGCAATTGCCAGAATAAATATAGAA
>CBDVEE010000026.1:0-7675 GCA_965372925.1 uncultured archaeon | reverse complement strand
CACGGCTCAACTCGCACAACACCATCCACACAAATCTCCCTGAAGTATCTCGAACCCACTCGGTCTCCACCGTCCCCAACACTATCATCATAAACACACCACGACTCTCCATTTATCCTCTTCTCATCGTTTCTATCCACACACTCGGTTTTCTGACAATAATTTTCCCCATATCTCGGACCACCAAAATAACTATCCCAGATCGCGCACCTCGAACCCAACATATAATCACAATTCCCACAATCAATATCCGAGCCATCATTAGCATTACAAATATTATCAGCGTCGATAACTTTTCCATTATTCCAACTTCTTGCCATATCATCCGAATAAACATTTTCCCTATTCCCACAAGAATCCACCCAAAAAACATCGCCTTGATAACAAGTCGTAGAAACCTGCTTAGCACAAGCCGTATTCAACTCCTCAGCCGAACAGAGAAAATCCTCATAAAAAGTTCTCTGGCTAGACAAACTAATATTTGTGCCATTCACCGCCTCAACTCTTTCACCCGCTCCACAATCCCCACGAGTCGTAAATTCACAAATTCTCTCAAACTCCTTCTCATAAACACAAGCTCCAACATCCTGTGCCTGTGCCTCGGCAATACAACTAATCTCATTATTTATATCAGTCCGATAATCAATAGATACTCCAAACAACGTCGACAATCTTTTACACCGAACTAACGGAACAAACGCGGCCTGGTCAGCAATAATACAGCAACCCAACTGACACTGAGGCACAAGTTCAATTTCACGGGCATCCCAAGTCCCGCCGTTATCATTACAAACCCTCTGCGGAGTCCGTTCCATACAAATTCCTTCCTCTGATTCATAACAAGTTCCCAATCGGCAATACGAAGTAGTCTCACACGACGTCGGCGCAACATTATAACTATCATCACACTGAGATTCTTCATCATTTACACACCACGCTCCATCATTAGTTCTCTCACAACAAAAACTCGCCTCCGACATTGCAGTTTCCGCGACAACAACCTGAGTCATCCCTACAAACATAAACACAATTATCAAAACAATTTCAAACCCAACAACACTTTTTTTATTTATCATAAATCATATCCCGCAGGCCACGCCAAACTTCGACTAGCAAACTGAAATTTATTTCCAAAAATTTTATTTTCCAAAACATAAATGGTCGTTCCGTCGCTTCTTTTAATTTTATCAATAATATAATCAGGGTAATAACCCATCATCGAACTAACATCAGAATCGCCATATTTTGTCTCAAACTGCAAAATCGAAGTCGCAATCATAACCATTTCATAAACAGGCGAGTTCACCCTAACATTAAATCTCGCAAAACTCTGAGACCCAACCACCGTCGGTGCATCAATTTCAACCCGCACAACATCTGGCTCAATAAAAACATCATAATCAACATTTCCCTGAGTAACCGAATATCCCTGCGACTTCAAATCATTAATAGAATTAATATAACAAGTTCCAACTTTATCCTTAATTAAAATCTCCATCTGTTCCTCAAAGCTATTTTTCAAAAATGGCACCTGCACCGCACACATCTCATAATACTGATTAGTATAACAAAGATATGTAAACTTCTCCCCATTATAATTGTAGCTAAACTTCGGATTAATAAATCCCGCCTTTTTCTCTAATTCGCCAATCGCCTGCTCAACCGCATCCTCAACACAATCTTCAAAACCTAACTCCTTTCCGGTTTCCGAAAAATAAGTTGGCTTAGCCCATAAAAAGAAAATTAACACCACAGAAACTATCATGATTGCCACGATAATAAAAATCGTCACCTGTCCTTTCTTTTCCATCTTTATTTTAGCCATCCTTTATTTATAAATTATAGTATTTATTCTCGTTCTTTTCCTTCTTCCCCAACTCCCCGCTCCTACAAATCTCGAATACCAAATCCCTAATTTGGCGAAGCCAAATTTCATAACACCCTCACCTCGACCGAACAGCCCAACGGGGCATTCCCGAACTCATCTTCACATTTAATATAATATGTTTGACCACGAATGGCACTAATAATATGTTCCTTCCCACTTCCAGCCAACTCCCCATCCTCCCAACTAAACTCACAACTCGTTGTTGAATATCGACACTCTGCATCTCCAACTGTAACGACATAAAGTTTTTTATTAGATTGCCAAATTCTGGCGACCTGTGGCGTAGAACTATCCAGAGTAACCTCAAACAAAATGTCACCCTCTGCCAAATTTCCTGCCTCGTCCCAACATTTGACATAAATCGTCTGACTACCAACAGCCACAGCAACCTCCTGCTCATGAACGCCAACATTTCCCTGTTCCTCAAACTCAACACTTACACCACCCGCACTAAGCGAATAAGAACAATTATGCTCGTTACCACCACCAGATGTCCGAACAAGTAAATTAACAATCGTCTCCTCGCTTCCACTCACAAAATCTTCAATCGGCTCAATTTCAATTTCAATTTCGTTTTTAATAATCTCAAATTCAGTCCAAGATTGCACGCTATCCCCAGTCTCATCTCGACACTCAACATAAATTTTATGGGTCTCAGTAGGTCTATTCAAAAGTTGGCTATGAATTCTGTCCGCCCCAGTCTCAAACATTTCAATCATTCTATCATATCCCGAAAACGAATACGAACAATAATGCCACTCTCCCCCGCCAGATGTCTGAACCTGCAATTCAATCGTCGTCATTTCAGTCGCACTTTCAAAATCCCGGCTCGGTTCAATCCAATCAATCTCAATCATCTTCTCCGGTTTTCGCAATGTCCATACAAAACTCTCGGTGTTAGCATTTCTTTCACTACTATCATTCAGCCACGGCTGGTCAGCACACCGAATATAATAAACGTTCGTTGTATTCAAAGTCGGGAAATTGTCCTTACAAAGATATCCCAATGGGCTGGATGGCAAACCAAAGCTGTCCTCACAACTCATCTCATTAGACATTAAAGAATAATCAACATCCACCAAATCCCATTTACAAGTCGCGAACTCGTTCGTAACAACGCTAATATTTTTTGACGAAACATCAAATCCAACAATCGCATCATTCAGCGGATCAGTCGTCACAACTCTCGGAGCCATCCTGTCGGGTCCCTCATTCACACACATATCAACCGTATAAAAACTCGAACTCTCATGCCCGTGCGTATCAACACACTTAATATACAAAGTCAAATCTCCAGTCCAGTTTACTCCCTGACTCTGCCCGTGGCTCGGGTCTGGCAAACTAAACACCGTCGTGTGATTATACAAATAAGAATTCCCGCCAAAATCATAATCCATATTCTCAAACTCAGTTATTTCTGTATCAAACTTACAATACGCCAACTCGTTCGTAGTAATCCCGAAAATCAAAGGAGTATAAGCATCAATACATCCCCCGGTTATAGACGTCAATCTAAATCCATCGTCACTAACATCACTATAACTTTCACTCTCCGAAATCACATCAAATTGCGGTTTAAGAATCGGCGCACTTCCGTCATCCTTTGAAGAGGCACACATCTCCTGCTCAGTCCCCTTATTTACCAATTCACACGCAGCCCCCAAACTATTACAACGATATTCCGAGCACGGTTTTAGCGGATCATTATTACACAATTCGCAATCATCTCCACCCGTCGGCGCTTTCCATGGTTTACACTCAAACATAACTTCAGTTGGTGGACAATCGTCTCCCATAAAAAACGAAGCAATAACCATAATGACAATACCAGCTAAAGCAATCCAACCAACAGGACCCATACCAAGAAGCACCGGTGTTCCCCATCCAGCAATTAATCCATATCCAATCGCTCCACCAGCTATCGCTCCACCAATAGCCATCAACATAGTTCCACCCGGACTCAATCCAAGTTGTTTAGCAATCATTACTCCAGCAACCATACCAATTCCAGCACCAATTGCAGCACTAGCAAAAGGGGCAATTATAGCAGATGCTCCGCTACCAACAAGTCCAAGAGTTGGTATTCCCAATGCAGTATATCCTGTAAGTGTCATACCGACTGCAAACCCAATCCCTGCTGTTCCCATTCCAATATTTTGAAAATCAACTATAGGTCCAGCCGCCTCGCCCGCAGGTGTTTCCCCCGGATTTGCCCAAAGCCCAGCCGCTTCCAGATACTCCGAATAATCTTCAACCTTAGCAAACTGCCCTGGTACCGGCTCAGCCAACACCTTTAACTTATTAATCCAATCCTGACTCAACTTCGGAGAATTTGTAACTTTGTAATTATCAGTATATTCTCCCAAAATATTTACCGACCCCCCACAATCTCCAAGCCCTCTACAAAAATCATTCATCTCTTGAGCAAACTTCTCTCCAAGACAACCACCATTAGCGACGAGCTTACATCCTCCCCAAGTTTTCGGCGCATACACAACCGTGCACGTCTGGTCTGCCATCCCACAAATTTTCTCCGCTGTCATCATATATCTCTCATCTTTCAAACTAAATCCCCCAGGATATTTAGGAAGACAAACATCAAATTTAAACTTATCCGCAATCTCAACTTTCTCTACCCGACAATTCAACGTGTCTACACATTCTTCAATCCCATCTTCCTCACTATTCAAATCAATACACTCCCTCCAGTTGTTTGCAACACAAGCCGAATTCCTAAACTCAACCTCAGTTCCATTCACATCAAAAGTATTAGTCTGAATACAAATCTGATTCCGATAATCCGCACATGGCTCTATCTGTGTAACTCCCTGTGAGCACACATATTTCCAATGCCGAGAACCAACAACATCATTCCCATCCCCAATCGCCCCATCGTAAACACACCACGACTCCCCATTTTTATATTTCACCCCGTCAAAAAGACATGAAGTATCTTTACAATAAAAACTCCCAACACCAACATCAAAATTATTCTCCGTCGCCGAAGCACAAATTCCCCCCAAGAACCGATTACAATTTCCACAATCTTTAGAATCAGCATTCCCATCAGCGTCGTCATGTCCACAGAGATTTTCCGGCTCAACAATCACTTCCCAATAACTCTGGTCGTTTACCCTCGCCAAATCATAAATGTTAGCAACATTCCCACAAGAGTCAACAAAATAAACTCCATCCTTTCCCTCAACACAAGTAGTCTGTTCGGTCATCTCACACGAACTATCCAGCAAAGAAGAAGTGCAAAGATATCCTTCATTAAATTTCCCGTCATAACTATAACAATCGTGCTCAGTCCCAAATTTACAAACTCCTCCTGCAAGAATACAGGCTCCTTCCACCTGCGTTGCCGACATTAAAAGACATTCACCCTCGCCAACATTACTTTGCCAATCAACAACAGCATTTTCCCCAAGTGCCCTCGACAAAGTATCAACCTCACATTGTCCCTCAGTTTCAAAAATAGAAGTCGTTCCCAAAATGCAACACCCAAGTTTTGCCGCAGGCATATTACAATTTGGGTCAGCTATCCAACTCACCAAACAATCCGCCTTTAAAACATTCTTATCAAAAATTCCCAATGCCTCATTATAACAACAACCCTTTTGGCAAAATGAAGTCTGAGAACACAAAGCCCCCTCGGCGAAAGGTGAATCCGCAACACAATTATCCGGACTGGCAGTCCCGCATTTCTGTCCGTCTTTGGCTATGAAACAACACCCAACATCTGTCGCACTGGATGAAATAGAATAAGTTGTCCTCTTTTCATCTTCAATCAACTGGTAGGTAGTTAGAAGTTCATAACATTCAGAAGAACTAAGTCCCTCACATTCTACACTATCTTCTATATTATTATTGTTAATATCTATCGCCGAAACCATCGAAACCATTGGCTTCCTTAACTTCTCAAAAATAACACCTAAAACAATTTCAACCATAGAGCTTCTCATTTGAACATTTCCATTCAATCCATTAAATTCCACTTTTTCATATTTCTCAAAAATTTCCTCATTGACCGCCATCAAATGTGCAAACGCAAACACAGAAACTATTATTACGATTAACTCAAAACTTGCAATTGCTTTTCTATTTTTATTTTCCATCATATTCTATCCCTTTCTTGTTTCTCCTTCCCGACCACCGACCCCCGACCCTCCAAAAATGCGTAGCATTTTCATATTCCCGGCGCAAATGCGCAGCTCCTCACAGCAAATTTAAATTCCTCTTTTGACCTTCTATCAGTCAAACTATAAATTTTACTATCGCTATAATCAATTCTTCTAATATCATATTGCGGATATAAAAGCATATAGCCATTGTATTCAAAATGACAATACTGCGATTCCGAATTTACAACATCCCTTGCAACTCGAACCAAATCATAAATCGACGATAAAACTCTACTATCAAAATTCTCAAAACTCTCTGCCGTTCCCCCTCTTGAAATATCAATCTTTTTTCTTAAATTAATCGCAACATATCCCGGCAACAAATCAATCGAATAAGTCGTCGCCCCACCACTAACATCAAATCCACGATTCTCGAAATCCTCCCTCATTAAATCAAAACAACCTTGCACCTCCGCCTGCGTATCTTTAACAATTTCATTCTCTATCTGCATCTCTAACATAGGATGAATATTATAACACCCCTGATAAAAATCTGCCTGATAACACAGATAATTCCACTCGGCTCCCTGATACCAAATTGTCTGCAATGGCACAACCTCCCCACCATTAAACAACATCTTATCAATAGATTCCTCAACAACATCCCGAATACACTTATCAATAAAAGCACCCGGCTCCAAATCCGCAGACGTGTCTATATCAACACTACTCATAAAATAAATCGCCCCAAGAATTCCAACAACCATCACAATTCCCACGATAATAAAAATCGTCACCTGTCCACGATTATTCATTTCAACATCCATAAATTCACCCCCGCTTTTTTAATTCTTTCAACCTTCCCCTCGACAAGAAGTTCCAATAAATATTTGTCCGCAGTATTCCACGAAACCCCAAGCGCACCCGCAACTTCAGAACTCGTCACCACCTTCTCTTTTTTCATCAACTCCATGATTTTTTTATTATGTATATTCATAATAGTATTAATAATATTTTACATAGTAGTATATGCAACAACATTACTATGAAATTAATTAGGAATATGTATATATAAATGTTAGGGAAAAATAAACACAACTCGCAACCTCCTCAAGCCGAACAAGTCCGCAAATTAAAATTTCGCCCCCTCACTCCGCAATTTGAGTATGCAAAACTACTATAAAGAATTCTATTTATTTTCAATTTTCCGAAGTCCCCACAACAACAGGACTTACTCCTGGATTTTGCACCAAAGGATTTTCAGTCAAATCATAAACCCAAGACATCTTCTTGAATTGTGTCCATAAAAGACCGAGAAGGATTATGGCTCCGATATAGGATGACATAGTAATAACCCCACTACTAACAAAATCAGCTATATGTTGTATCACAGTTAATGCAGTATAGGCAATTAGCCCAACCTTTTTCATTTTCCAAATAAAAATAAAAGCGACAAAAGTAAAAACTGTCCAAATCATAGCAAGTATAGGCATAGAATACCAAAATGGCATCGGTAATTCTGGTGAAATTATATCTCCAACTATTAAACTAGAAAGTGCTAAGATAAAAGATAATGGCATTACAATAAACCCCAAAATACAAATAACTGTTACAAATGTTGGTCTTTTATTTTCCATCTCTATATCTCCTATCACAACAATAT
>CBDVEE010000025.1:0-7744 GCA_965372925.1 uncultured archaeon | reverse complement strand
CGGTTCGATACCCGCTTCGCTTCGCTCGGGGGCAGGCTCTTCCGGGTGTGAGCGTAATCGAAGCGGGGTAATACCCCGGCGAAAATCTTCCCTAAATATTTTTTCTGTAACGCCCGAAAAATAGTCAGAAAGCTTTATAATCTCCAAACACTATTCCTATTTGTTCAACTTCGGTTGAATATACTTGGCTTCGGTTAAGTATTGGAGGCTAAATAGCTTCGGTTTTTTAGTCTCCTCTTTTGTTTTGACTACCTAAATATTTATAAAGAATCCAGAGTAATCTAACTTATGGAAAAAGAGATTGGCAAAATTCTAAAAGGAGAATATCAAGGAACCATAACTGAAATTGTCGTGGGGATTAAAGAATTCAACGGAAAAGTTGGAGTAGATATTAGAGAATTTACTCAGAGCGAAACTTATACTGGACCTACGAAAAAAGGATTAAGAATTCCAGCAGACAAATTCGAAGAGTTCAAGACAATGATTAATTCTATTGACCCAACTGACCTTGCGGAGTCAATAAAAGAAATCCAGGCAGAACCAGATTCTATCGAAAAAGAAGATGCGGGAATCGACGAGCAAGGATTGATGTGAGCCGATAATAAATAAATGTCTCGGTGTCCTATTCAGAGGTTTCGTCGCGTGTGATGCCTCACAAACTTTTATAAACTTCTCATCTGATATAAACAAAGGTGATAAGATAATGCAGTTTAAAATCTTTACAAAAATGAAATTAAATAATTCTTATATTTTTAAACATGAAAAAAAGTAAAGGCATTAAATATGTGATAAAAAAGGAGGGTGGGTTCTGGCCGAGTGATGCAATGAAGGAAATTGCGAATATGTCTGATTCTAAAATTTATGATAAGGCTGAAAAGAATCCTGTTAAATTTTGGGGAGAGCTTGCGAAGGAGGGATTGACGTGGGAGAAAAAATGGGATGAGATTTACGAAGAAAAACTTCCGTATTTTAAATGGTTCAAGGGGGGCGAATTAAATTTCTGTGTTAACTGTCTTGACAGGCACTTGGACAAACCAGAAGCAATAGCAATGATATGGATTCCAGAACCGACAAACGAAAAGTCGATAAAAATAACTTATGGTGAACTCTACGACAAAGTCAATAAATTCGCAAATGTTTTAAAACAAAACGGAATCAAAAAGGGCGACGTGGTTTCAATATACCTCCCGATGATCCCGCAAGCTTTAACCGCAATGTTGGCCTGCACACGAATCGGTGCAATTCACTCAGTCGTCTTCTCAGCATTCTCAGCTGACGCACTAAAAGCAAGAATCCAGAACGGCAAAGCAAAAATTCTAATTACTGCCGACGGATATTACAGACAAGGCAAAAAAGAACCATTATTAAAAAAGGCAAAAAAGGCCATAAAAAAAACAACAATCAAAAAAATAATTGTAGTAAATCGAATAGGCAAAAAAGTCAGGGGTGGAAAATTTTTAGACTTCGACACGGAGCTAGAAAAAGCAAACTCATATTGTAAACCGGAAACAATGAAATCCGAAGATACTATGTTTTTGTTGTATACGTCTGGGACGACAGGGAAACCAAAAGGAATAATTCATGACACTGGCGGATATGCAACTCAAGCATACTGGACATGTAAATGGAATTTTGACTTACATAGGGGAGACGTAATGTGGTGCACCGCTGACATCGGATGGATAACCGGACACACATACGCAATGTACGGTCCACTTTTAACTGGAGCAACAACACTAATCTATGAAGGCGGACCAGTGTTTCCAAACCCAGGTCGATGGTGGAAAATAATTCAGGACAATAAAGTTAATGTGTTTTATACCGCACCTACTGCAATCAGAATGTTTATGGGCGGCGACAAAAAATGGATTAGTAAATATAATTTGTCCTCGCTGAAAATTTTGGGAACTGTTGGGGAGCCGATTGATAAGAAATCGTGGATGTGGTATTTCAATAAAATTGGGGAAGGGAGATGTCCTTTAATCGACACATGGTGGCAAACCGAAACTGGTGGAACGTTGATTAATACGTTACCTGGGATTGGTCCTTTTGTTCCAACTGTTTCTGGAAGAAGTTTTCCTGGAACTCAGCATGTAATTGTAAATAAAAAAGGAAGACAAGTACCAAAAGGAGATTCTGGATTTTTAGCACAACAAAGTCCATTCGCTCCCGGAATGCTTCATGGAATATTTAACAATCATAAAAAATATGTAGATACCTACTGGAAAAAATTCAAAACAATGTATGATACCAGCGACGGAGCATATTTACAAAATGGTTTAATTAGAATTACCGGACGGACGGACGACGTTATGAAAGTTGCTGGGCACCGGCTTTCGACAGCAGAAGTGGAAAACGCAATACACGACGATTGGCACGTGAAAGATTGTGCGGTGGTTCCAATGCCGGACAAAATTAAGGGGCAAGTTCCGATTGCCTTCGTGGTGCTAAAATGGGGAAAGAGTTCGGAGAAATTGGAGAAGAAGTTAAAGAAACATGTAGATATTAAAATAGGTCCTACGGCAAGACCTAAAAGAATTTTCTTTGTGGAAGATTTGCCGAAAACAAGAAGCGGAAAAATAATGAGGAGAATTTTAAGGGCGTTATTGATAAATGAAAAACCAGAGGGATTAATGACGTTGGTAAATCCAGATTCTGTTGAGAAAATTAAAAAAGTTGTAAATGCAGGTAAGTAACCTAATGCCAAATTTTTAATTTTATTCTAAAAACTGTCTTACTTAATTACAGAAAAATCATCATTTAGAATTATTGGTTGTATAGCTTTTAATTCATCAGAATAAATCATATTCGGAACTTTGTTGAGTAAAAATATTTTTTTATTAAGAATATGTGCAAATCCCATCTCCAAAAATGAGTTACCTCCAATATAATTTTTAATATTATTTTTATCAAAGTTAGCAATTAGAACAGCATCCGACTCTTTTATAATTTTCCAATAAGACTTTATTGAATCAAACTTTATTGCTCTTTCTGAAAAATTTCCATTCTCTTTTTCGTTTTTAATTTCATCTAATGAAAATTCTCCTCTTAAAATTTTTTCAGAACTTATTGGTATTGAAACATTAAAACCAAGATTTTTTAATTCATCTGCCACTTTCTTAATTTCATAAGTAAAATTTAAACTTCCACAAATTGCAATTTTCATACTATCAACCCCAAACAAAACTTTATATAACTTCCTTCTTTTGATTTTTTATGAGGTTGAACATTATTATCGGCGGCAAAGCGGGACAAGGTATTAACAAGGTTTCCGAAATCGTCGCGAATGTGTTAAGTAAATTTGGTTACTTCACTTTTAACTATCGAGACTATCAATCTTTAATTCGAGGCGGTCATAATTTTAACGCACTTTCGATTTCCGATACTCAAATCGAAAGTCATGAAGCAATGGCCGACATTTTAGTTGCATTAGATGAGCGAACCATAAAGACACACAAATCAGCTTTAAAAAAAACAGGCATTATAATTACAGCAGAGCAATTCAAAAATGAGGGAAGAAATCTTAATATCGCCCTCGCTGGTGCTCTAATAAAAATCTTTGGCATTCCTTTATCCGAATTAAAAAAAGAAATTAAATCACAATTTAAAGAATCTGGCGAAGCAATCATTTCAGCAAAAAAAGGTTATGATTCTCAGGAAATAGTCCATCAATTAAAAAAGCTTAATAATAAACCATTAATTTTATCGGGAAGTCAGGCGATTGCGATTGGTGCGAAAAACTCTGGACTAGATTTATACATTGCGTATCCGATGACGCCAGCGACAAACGCGATGAATGAACTTGCAAAAGACCAGGTGGAAAATAAGCTGATGGTATTCCAAGCTGAAAATGAAATTGCGGCGGCGAACATGGCACTCGGCGCTTCTTTCGCTGGAGCTAAAACAATGACCGGAACTTCTGGCGGTGGCTTTGATTTAATGGGTGAAACTTTTTCTCTTCAGGGAATATCTGAAATTCCACTAACTGTTTATCTTGCATCGCGACCGGGACCAGGGACGGGTGTTCCAACTTATACGGCACAATCAGATTTGAATGTCGCACTTCGAGCAGGACATGGTGAATTCTCACGAATCGTTGTTGCTCCAGGGAATCCAACTGAAACGATTGAGAAAACATCCGAAGCGTTATATCTCGCGGAAAAATTTAGAACGCTATCGATAATTCTTAGCGACAAACATTTGGCTGAATCTGAATTTTCCTCAACAGAATCTCCAAACAAAACTCCTAAATTTAAAATCACAAGAAATCTCCCGGGTAAAAACTTAGTAAAAAATTCATCTTATGAAATTGATAAATTCGGAAACTCAACCGAGTCATATATTTTAGCTGAAGAAAATGCAAATAAACGATTAGCAAAATATAACGACATAAAAAAATACATTCAAAAAAATTTGGAAATGATAAAGATACATGGTAAGAAAAATTCGAAAAATTTAATTGTTGGATGGGGCTCAACCTCTGGCGTAATCAGGGACGCAATTAAAGACCTCGACGCTAAATTTCTTCAAGTTTTATATATGAAACCGTTATCAAATCAGATTAAGAAGGAATTACAAGAAGCCGATAATGTAATTCTCGTTGAATGTAATCTTACTGGACAGTTGGGTAGACTGATTAGGGAAAAAACTGGAATCAAAATTGAGAACCGACTTTTGAAATATAATGGTCGACCTTTTCATACTGACGAACTAAATAGGTTGATTAGGAAGATTATATGAAATGGAAATAAATATATTTACAATAGTCGCGGTTATTGGATTGGTGTCTATAATTATTGGGACTTCTGCGATTGTATCGAAAAGGGAATTCAGGAGAAGATATGTTTATCCGTTATTAATACTCGGGGGAATTTGTCTGGAAATATATAGTATCTACATCGGAGATTTAA
Source organism: uncultured archaeon (assembly GCA_965372925.1). GTDB lineage: Archaea > Nanobdellota > Nanobdellia > Pacearchaeales > GW2011-AR1 > JAGVXH01. The sequence goes on along the minus strand of CBDVEE010000025.1, from coordinate 2,834 downwards.
TTTTTATTATTTTGCAAGGGGTTTTTATAATATCCTCAGCTTACGGATTAATTAAAATGCATGAAAAATCTATTGGGAAATTATTAAAATGAAACCAGACCTAAATACAAAATCAGAAAATACTTGGTGTCCTGGTTGTCCAAATCATATGATACTTGAAAGTGTAAAGCAAACTTTAACAAAATTAATTGAATCAGGAAAGTGCAAACAAACCGACTTCGCAATTACGACGGATATAGGTTGTCACGCGAAAATTTTTGATTATTTAAATCTCTCAGGAATTAATTGTCTTCATGGTCGGGCAATTCCAACCGCAATCGGAATAAAAATGGGAAACCCAAATTTAAAGGTTCTGATATTTGCTGGCGACGGAGCTGTATACGCAGAAGGTATCTCTCATTTTATCCATGCATTCAAATACAACGCTGACATGACACTAATCCTCCACGACAATCAATCCTTCTCGCTAACAACAGGACAGCCAACCCCGACATCTCAGCAAGGATATACTTCAAAATCAGCACCACTTGGCGTCTTCGACAAACCAATGAATCCAATTAAATTAGCACTCGCATTAAACGCAACATTTATTGCCCGGACAAACGCGCGAGATATTCCGCACATGGTTGAAATATTTACAAAGGCAATTGCACACAAGGGTTTTTCATTCGTCGAAGTGATTCAGGATTGTTTAGTTTTCAACCTCGATGCTAACGATAAGGATAAAAAAATGTATAAAATAAAAGATAATGTAAATAAAAAAACTGCGGAAAAATTAGCTGACGAATTTGATTATAATTCTAAAAAAGGAAAAATCCCCCTCGGTATAATTTATCAATCAAAAGAACCAACTCTCGAAGAAAAGTGGCCACAACTTTCTGAATTATTAAAGACTAAAAAATTATGGAGAGGGAAATAATCTCACAGCATTCTCCCAAATTTGCTTCGCAACTTCTTCCTCGCTTAAATCCTTAATTTCTGCAATAATTTTTATCGTTATAGTAATGTTCGCAGACTCGTTTCTCTCTCCTACAATTGGTGACAAGAAAGGCGCATCGGTTTCCATCAATAATTGTTTTAGTGGAACCATCTCGACTAACATTTTGAAATGCTCCAGCCTCGCAATTACAGGTGGCACCGAAAAACTCCAGCCATTATCAACACACCGACGAATTAAACTTTTCTTTCCATTAAAACAATGCATTATTACATTTTCTATTTTCATCTCCTCCAAAATCTCTATCGCATTCAACTCCGCTTTCCTCGAATGAATCACAACCGGTTTCTTAATTTTCTTGGCTAAATTTAATACTTTTCTAAAAACTTCTTTTTGCTTCTCTCTCATCTTCTCCGTCTGAAACTCTTTCCAATTATAATCCAAACCAATTTCTCCAATTGCGACACAATCGTCGGCGTGTTTTTCAATCCATTTTAATTCTTCATCAATATCAAATATTTCAATATGTCTTGGCAATTCTGTCCTCTCAGAATCTTTCAATTCCCCAGCAACCGCATCAACTGGATAAACCCCAAATGAAACCCTAACAACATCTGAATATTTTTTCGCAATTTCCAACACCTTTCTATTTGTCTCAGGATTCACACCAGATGAAATAATAAATTTCCCGCCCGCTCTCTTAAATCTCTCAATAACTTCATCTAAATCTTTTTCAAAATGGGCATGGTCCAAATGCGCATGGACATCAATCAATTTCATAACATTTAATAACATCCACCAATTAAAAACCCTATGATAGAATACTTAACTTTAATATTGGCGGTTCCGCTCGGGCTTGTTCTTGCAAGTGTAACAAAAGACGAAAAACAAATTTATTCAAAAGTACCTTATTTCCCAATTATCTTATGGGTGCTGGCTTTCTCCGCCGCAATTTTCTATACTACCAATGAGCAGGTCGCCATAACTTTAACTTTTGTTTTTATTATGATGTTTGTCTGGAATAAGGCATAAAGATATTTGAGAATAACAATTTATTTAAATATAAAATTTATTTATTCCTTCACGCAATCGTAATGATATATTCGATTAGCACTTAAATCCAATCTATAAACAAGTCTATATCCATTCTCGCAACTACAAGATACGGTTCTATAATGATCTGCCCATTTGGCCAATGTACTCACCGGATCACCCTTAAGACAACTTCCTGGCCACGATTCACTTACACATTCTTCATTCCAATTTGGATCTGACCTTGCTATAATACAACCACCTTTATGATCTCCTTTCGGAATTTCAACACCGATGCCGTTTAAACTAAGCGGCGGCAAATACTTGGCAATAGCATCTACGGTTCCTGGACCGAATGAGGCTTCTCCAAATAATTTATACTGATCTAAATAAAGATTCTCGTTTGTTATTCTAACTGTATATCTATCTGAAACTGTAGCTACACAGCCATAATTATATACATCAAAGATATAATATTTACAAGATGTGATATCATTACTCCAATCACTAGTGCATGAAGAAGAACCAGACCAACCCCCTTTACAATTAGTAATTCTTACCTGTCTTTTACCATTATACATTCGAGATTCTGCTTTAGCTGAATATATGCCACTACCGACAGAAGCAGACATAGAACCCGACTCACTCCAATCATCTTTAAGAATACAAGATTCGCCAAGTTGATTCGTAAAAGGTTCGTATCCATCTGGACAACCCACATCAGCTATTTCCCCACCCTCATCATTAACACACTGCCAACTACTTCCACTCCATCCTAAAACCTGTCCGCCTGAACAACCAATCGGAGGAGCAATCTCATCAATACTATGTCCCATCACCGACGGGTTAGAACCCCCATAAGCAT
>CBDVEE010000024.1:0-7907 GCA_965372925.1 uncultured archaeon | reverse complement strand
ATAAACTTATGAGAAAATTTTATTTAAAAAACTATGCTTAAATAACCAGCTTTTGAATTGCGCCGATATGTTCCGCAACTTCTGCTCCTTTTTTTGTTAGCTTTATGATTTTGATTCTTCCTTTCTTTTCAAAGCTAACAAGTCCTATCTCTTCAAGAGTTTGTAAAATTTTTACAGCGTGGGAATATGTGCAGTCAACCTCTTTTGCTAATTGTGACCCGTATTTTGCCCGTGATACTTTTTTCAGAGCTATGAGCATCATTGCTGGCTTTCTTCTAAAAAACAAATCGAAACTATCTCCCATTGTGTTATTGATTGAAACTATATATTCCAATGTATATATTAGAATGATAAATTATTTATAAGTCTTTCTTAAAAAAATCGTCCATGTCGAGTAGGGACAAAATTAGAGGTCAGTAACAGAAAATTTTAGAGTGGCAACAGGAAGTTTTGCTTTTTGAGGGACACGAGCGAGGAATTAGAGATTTGGGATTTGTAAGTGAGGGATTTAGTATTTGGTATTTGTGGGGAACGGGGACTACCGACTACTAACTACCGACTATAAACTGAGAAATAGCAACGGGGGAAACGAGGGAGTTGTAAAGTTTGAAGTATCCCTTGGCAAAAAGCTCTGCCTCGCTTGTCTTTACGTCGATTTGAGTTCTGCCTGATGCTATCGATTTTTTAAAAATTTCTTTGGAATTGTCTGAGAGAATGGCGTCGATTAAATCTTGTTTATTTGTGTTGAATTGTAAATCGACCATATCGTTAAAACCTTCATGTGTTTCAATTTCAGTTCCGATTTTGGAGTAAAAAGTTTTGGTTCCGATTTTGAAATTAATAATTGGACTCTCAAGTGTCAACGGATTTTTATGAAGTTGCCACGCCCCGATTTCGTTCAGTAAGAATGATATAAAATCTGGAGTTATTTTTATTTGGTCGTATGTTACTTGTTTTGTTTGCGATGAGGATGCGGACGCGTTTTCTGTTATTACGAAACCCGATAATGGATTTGGAATTTGGGATTTTTGCTGGTCAAGGAAAACTGTGTAGGCTAAAGATGTAAGACTGAAAAACAGAACAAGGGTAATTAAAAGTGTGATTGCGATCCGTTTTGGGCGTTTTGCTTTCGTAATCAGTTCGTCGGCATAAGCAAGTTTGTAACCACGTTTTTGGAAACCGCTAAGAATTTCTGACTTTGATTTTTTTACTTTAAACGAATTCCTTATTCGTTTCACCAGCTCTTTCTCATCCATTAGAATTTGCGGAAAGATAGGTTTAAATATATTATTGATTGTTTTATGAAATGATAGATATTAAATTAATTCGGGAGAATCCAGAGCTGGTAAGGGAGAATATTCGGAAAAAATTTCAGGATGAGAAACTGGAATTTGTTGATAGGGTTATTGAGTTTGATATGAAATGGAGAAAGCAGAAAAAGAAGGCCGATGATTTGAGGTCGGAGAGGAATAAGATTTCTGAGTTGATTAATAAACTAATGAAAGACGGAAAGAAATCTGAAGCAAAGAAATTAATTATAAAAGCAAAAGAAATTCCTGGGAAAATTGATAAGATTGGGGGAAAAGTGGCAAAGTTAGCTAAGGAAATTAAGGAAATTGTGATGAAGTTGCCGAATATGATGGATACATCTGTGCCAGTTGGGAAAAATGAAGAGGATAATGTCGAGTTACGAAAATGGGGGAAAATTCCTAAATTTGGTTTTACTCCAAAAGGACACGAAGATATTGTTGAAAATTTAGATTTAGTGGATAGTGTAAGGGGAGCCAAGTCTACTGGTTCAAGATTCTATTATTTAAAAGGTGACATAGTTTTTTTGAATCTGGCATTACAAAAATTCGCGATGGATTTTTTGATAAAAAAAGGATTTATTCCAATTCAGACTCCATATATGTTAAATCGTGATGCCGTCGGAGGAGCTGTAAGTTTAGAGGATTTTGAAGAAAGTATCTATAAGATTGAAGAAGAAGATTTGTATTTAATAGGAACGAGTGAACATGCTCTCGCGGCATTTCATAAAGATGAGATAATTAATGTTAAGAAGCCAATAAAATATGCTGGGATTAGTTCTTGTTTTAGGAAAGAGGCTGGAAGTCACGGGAAAGATACTAAGGGAATTTTTAGAGTTCATAGATTTGAAAAGATAGAACAATTTTCTTACTGTAAGCCAGAAGATGCTAACGAGATTTTTAATGAAATTATAAACAATCAAGAGGAAATATTTAAATTGCTTGAAATTCCCCATAGAGTTGTAGCTTTATGTGCTGGAGAATTTGGTGGTTCTATGGAAAAAACATATGATTTAGAGGGATGGTTTCCGGCACAAAATAGATATCGAGAATTAGGTAGCACGAGTAATGCGAGCAATTATCAGTCGAGAAAAATGAATACTAAATATCACACAGGAACAAGACAGGCATTTGTTTATACTTTGAATGGAACAGCTATAACAATGCAAAGAACAATGTGCTGTATTATAGAAAATAATCAAAACAAGGATGGCTCTATTAATATTCCGAAAGTATTGCAACCGTATATGGGTGGGAAGCGCCTAATAGGCATACCCCATAAAGGGGCAAAAAGATTGAGATGAAATAATTAAATCGGGATTGCTACTCCGGATACGTTGTATGTTTCTAAGTGGTTGTCCTCGTCGTCTAAAATCAAATTGGAAACTGAAGGCACTTGATATTTTTGCGGATTAGTTTGTGAAAAGTAGATATAGTCTATTAGTGATTTGTGTTTTACACTGATTCCGCCGTCTGTTAGTTTTTGTGGGTTGATAAATGATTCTATTCCGTTTTGATTGGCGTTCAGGTTTCCTTGCAATCTGTCGAGAAAGCTCGGGGCTGAAGTTGATGCTTTGTAATATGAATTTTGGAAATGGGAACTGAGGTTTGAATAATCTGACCCTATTACAAATGTGGCGTATGGGGTTTGGTTGATTTTGTTTATGACGTTGCCTTGTGTATTTATGGAATAAAGTGGGTCTTCGAAATTTTTTATTGGGATGTAAGCTTCTATTAATGTCGGCTTGTTCCAACTGACTAGATTACCTTTGTCTTCGATGATAAGTGTTGTACTTAAAACAATTTTTATATTCCATGGGTCTTCTTGTGTTAAAGATATTTCGGGATTTAGTAACTTTGCGTCAGCGTTAATTTTGTTGGCGTTTTTTGTTAAGAAATTTTGGATGGCTTGAAATGTCGCGTCTTCCATTAAATCCTGATGAATTCCTAATATTGTGCCGTTGAAAAAAATTTCGTTTAACGAGGTGTTTACGTCATCCATGTAAGTTCCGCTTTCCAGAATTTCTTTATCAAATAAAAATATTGCCCGATAACCCGATATAAATAATTGTCGTGGTAAATCATGCTCGACGGAGATGGCAAAATTGTTGAGAGTTTTGATTCGTTTGTTTACCGGGTCTCTGTCTTGGATTAAGTCATAGGTACCGTATGAAATTACGAATAATGAGAGGATTGATATTGTTAATATTGTGAAAATCATTCCTTTTTTGTTTAGTGCCATTTTCTAATTTGTACCTCCGTCGAAAAAAGGAAAGGGATTCCTTCCAGATTTGATGTACTGATGATTAGGTCGTCTTCAGAAAGGTCTATGTCTATTTTGCCGTCGGAATTAAAATCTAGTAATTTGAGAACATTGTAAACTGCGATTTGTATTGCATCGGTTGCTCCGTCGCAATCTGAATAAATGCCACAATATACTCCTCCTGTGCTTGAGTTTCCATAGTTGCAATTTTCAGAACCTAAATAATTAGTTGGGATTGGTAAAGTTAAATTGTAATCATTAAAGTGAATATTCCAGTTACATCCTTCGGCGGTAGCCGAGACCGAAGTGTATGATGTTGATGCTTTTGAAATTGTGTAAATGATTTTATTGTTGATTGACCCCGCACTGGTATTCGATGGGGAGAGTCCTGTTTTTAATTCTAAGGTATTATTATTTTGGATGGATGACGCTGGGAGATTAATTGAATATGGGTCTCCTAGTTTTAGGAACTCTGTTTCGTAGCTGCTTAAATTATAAATACTTTCTTCATTTAAATTGACTTCGGATGTCCATCTGGGTCCGGAGTAAGATATTACGTTTGCTTTAAGTGGTGTAAAGTTTGTAGGAATTTCAAAAGTTCCGCCGTCGGATGTTGAAAATGGTTTCTCGATTGTTGTTATGATTCCTGTTGGCTGAATTTCTTCTGTGTATTTAAATTCAATATATGAATCTGGATAAAGTTGTGAGAAAAAATCTCCGGTGACTTCTATTGTTTGTTCATAGTAGGCAGTCTCTATTAACTCTTCGGCGATTTTTTCATAAATAAATGTTAGATTATCAACAGAATTATAGTAGCTACCATCTCCACAGGAGGCCATCGTTGTAAGAGTTTCTGTGTTTGGTGTGTCTCCGAATCCAATTGTGTAGATTCGTATATTATGATTAGTGTAAGCGTCGCATGCAGCTTTGATGGCGTCCTGTTCTGCATCGCCCGTTCCTTGTTCTAAGCATTTTGTATTTGCGGCCCCAGCACTCATAATTACGATGGAATTGAATTTTGATGAATCTGAATTGCTAACTAAATCTGCCACTGCCTTATTAATGCCGCAACAGGTACAAGTTGAACCTCCAGGTATCCAACCAGATATTGTATTATTTAGAGATGTGACATTATCTGACAAAGAATGAAAGTCTTCATCTTTCGCTGTATGTTCATACGCTGCTAATCCTACTCTATGATTTGTGTTGTTAAGCATCATACTGACGAACTGATAATTTCCTGCTTTTAGTAAATCTATTTTTGAGCCTCCTTGCATTTGTCCTGAGATACTTGTAACAGAAAAAACATCTACGTCTTTGCTGTTGTTTGAAATATAATCCATATCATCCATCCCAAATCTTAGTGGAATAGTTTTCTTGCTTAATTCTGAATAGTTGAGTAGCGAGGCAAGTGTTGAGTTTGTTATTGTGACGACGGTTCCACTTGAGGAATCGTTGAAAACTCGTGTGTTGCCTATTGTTAAAAATGTGTTGACTGAATTATTGAAATGGAGCGAGATTGTCAATCCCGTTAGATTTCCCGGAACATAGAATCCGTCGTAAAGATTTATGATTCCGGAAATTCCTGGGAAATAATATTTTTTTGGTTGCTCGTAAATTATATCGCTGTCGTATGTTATTTTGATGAATCCTCCTGTAATATGCAAGTTATTTCCTTTTAATTCTACGATGTTATTTCCTGATACGAAATCATTTGTGTTTAGGTTGTAGCTTACCGGGCTAAAATCGTTTGCGGATTTAGAGAAATTTCCTGAATTCACTCCGTTGATGTAAACTTCGAAATCATTGTTTATGACTAGTTCTATTTTTGCGGTGCTTATGTTTCCTTGATAGTTAATCAATGTGCTTATGTTTCCTTCCCCTATATATCCTCCAAAATAAACATAGTCTGTTTTTGTATTACTTGAAAGAAATGCTCTGGCAGAAAATCCTGTGATTCCGTCTCCTCCACCTATCCCGCTTATTACTTGCCGTTCGGTAAAAACGTTTTTTGCGGTTTCGAATGGGGTTATGTTTTTAGATGCCAAAAGATTGGTGCCATACCATATTCCGATATTTTCGATGGGGTCTATTGTAGACAATATTTCTTCGCTTAATTTTTTTGCGATTGTTATATTGGTTATGTAGAATTCTCCTATCTGATCTATGACTGGCTTGTTTGTGTCGGTGACGTAACCTTGTTCTATTAATTGTTTTGCGTATGTATTATCCATCTCTCCGATTTTTAGTGAACTTAATGAATCTAAAATGTTTGTGGCGACCGAAGAATCTATGTGTGTTTCTTTTGATACTATCGAGACTGTTACAACTGTTATAATTATAATTGTTAGTGCAATTAGCGCATCTATTGTGAAAAACTGGGCTTTTGTTTTTATTCTTTCCATATGTAAATGTAAAACGGAGTTGTTTTATTTTGGTAAATCGTAAATCTTGTTATTTTGATAAGATTTTTTACATTAATATTATCTTTTGTAATCCCAGGTTTTCCTATGCCTTCAATTTCTGTAGAATTAATTGTCATGTTTTGATTTAGAAAAAAATAATAATCGTATTGTGTGTTTAGTGAATTTTTTGTGGTGGAATAATTATTGTTGATGTAAATCATTTCGTAGAGGTTTTCCAATTTGGTTTCGTTGAGTTTACTGTTGTCGCTGATTCCTATTGTGATTACATTGGTTGAGTTCCAATCTGATGGATAACCCGACGATAAGAAATTGTCAGCGATGATTTTCCCTTCATAAAATAGTAATTCGAAATTATCTTGGACTTCGTTTGATTGGTTTAGTGAATAAACGAAAAGTATTACTATCCCTACTATAAAAAGTACCATTCCTGACATTAGGTCGATGCCCCATATTTGTGCTCTTTTGTTTGTTTTCATTTATTTAGATAAATTGTTCCGTTTATTTTTTCAATCGTGTTGTCTGTTATGTTGATGTTTCCTGTTACTGTCGCTACTGGAATGGTTAGTGCGTGACGATTGTTTGTTGTTTTTATATACACCATTTTGGAATCTATATTAATTTCGTAATCTAAGTTTCCTACTTTTTGTGGAAGTTCGAATTTTCTGTAGTATCCGTCTGTAGATTGTAACGCGAGGTTGATTTCGTTTTGAACTATTAGAGCGATGTCTTTTGTCAGGAGGTTTTCTTTTTGATATATTTTTTCTCTCATATTTTCTTGAATTATTAAAAGAAATATTGAAACAAAAAATAGGGCAGCTCCGACAACGATTATTAGTTCTACTCCCGCTTGAGCTTTTTTGTTTTTCATTTTAATTTTGTGCTATTACTGCGTGAGTTAGATTGGCGTTGATGACTAAGTTTTTTATTCCCTGTTCTGAAGAAATTTCTGCTGTGGAATCTTCGACTATTGGGACGTTGCTCGAAAAGGCTACTTTGTTTTGTCCGGTTGATAAATGATATGTAACTACGAGAGCATTGTCTATTATTTCTATATCGATTACCTCTCTGGGAATGTTCACCGAGATGGTTGCTTTTGAAGGTTCTCCTGCATAAAACACCGCTTCGGACGTCGATATGATTTTTTTTGCGAGGTTGTCAATTTGGCTTGATTTCATTCTGTCGTTTATCGTGTTGCTGTAGAAGTATCCTATAGTTAGGATTCCTATTATGACAAGCGTTAGAAAGCTCATTAAAATAAGAAATTCTATGCTTGATTGTGCTTTTTTATAATTAAGTGGTACCATCTCTTTTTTTAGTTGGGAAATTAGATTAATAAAAGTTGTGTTGACCTGATATACAATAAAACATATCTTTATAAAATTGATAATTTATTAACTGATAAGATGGTGACAAAAAAAATGAAGGTGATTCTTGTCGGAGTCTTGATGGCTTTGTTCTTGGTTGTGGGTAATGGGCTGTATTTATCTTATCAGGTTGAAGATTTTACAAGTCTTATGTCTGGAAATTCGGTCAAGGAAATAGTAGGTGGGCTTTATGAAACGAGTTCTATGAATCATAGGGTTGTTATTTTGTTTCAGTTCATCCTGTTTATCGTCATTGTTGCTGTTATTTTTATAATAGTTAGAAAACTTAGATCGAAGACGAATTTGTCCAAGAGTGATTTTGTGAAAAATACTAATATAAAATCGAGAACTGATCTTGATGTGTTACATGAAATGTTGAAACGTGAAAAACAGATAACCATAGATAATGTTGAAAAAGTGTTTAAAATTAATTTTGAGGTTGCGCTGGAGTGGTTTAAGATATTGGAAGATGGTGACCTTGCAATAATTGATTATCCTAGATTTGGTAAGCCTGTTTTGAAGTTGATGGAGAAAGACGAGGAGGAAC